>DATLJG010000104.1:0-4906 GCA_035538995.1 Hyphomicrobium sp.
CCGGACTTCGGCGCTACCTTCGGTCGGCGGCGGCAGTACGAGATCGGCAGCGGAGATTGCAGGGACCTCAATCTGAAGGTCGATACGATCGAGCAAAGGCCCCGAGACGCGCGCCTGATAGTCGGCAGCGCAGCGCGGGCCACGGCGGCAACTTTCACCGGGCGAGCCTCCGCCGCATTTGCATGGGTTCATTGCGGCGATGAGCTGAATGCGCGACGGGTAGGAAATTCTATGGTTGGCGCGCGCGATGACGGTTTCGCCCGCTTCGAGTGGCTGACGCAAAGCGTCAAGCACGTTCGGCTGGAATTCGGGAAGCTCATCGAGAAAGAGAACGCCGTGGTGCGCGAGGGAGACTTCCCCTGGACGGGGTCGCGAACCGCCCCCGACGAGCGATGCCATGCTGGCCGAATGATGCGGCGCGCGGAACGGCCGGTCGACGGTCAGTTTGCCCGCCACGAGTTCGCCGGCGAGCGAATGGACCATCGAGACTTCCAGAATTTCCTCCGGCTGCAGCGGCGGCAGGATCGATGGCATGCGGGATGCCAGCATCGATTTTCCCGATCCCGGCGGACCGATCATCAGCAGATTGTGATTTCCGCCGGCGGCGATTTCCAGGGCGCGTTTGGCGGTTTCCTGGCCTTTGATGTCGCGCAGATCGTTGAGGGAACTCTGCGTGGGAAGACTATTCGGCTTTGGCCGCGACAGCGTCTGCAGGCCCTTGAAGTGGTTGACGAGAGACAGGAGATGGGGGGCCGCCAGGATGTCCAGATCCTCGCTCGCCCAGGCCGCTTCCGGACCCGATGCAGCCGGACAAATCAGCCCCTTGCCAATGGCATTCGCACCGATGGCAGCCGGCAACGTGCCGGGCACGGCGCGGATCGAACCATCGAGCGCGAGCTCTCCGATCGCGGCATAATTCGCGATGGCGTCCGGCGCGATGGCCTCCATCGCCGACATCATCGCCAGCACGATCGGCAAATCGGCGGGGGCCAGATTGACAGTGACGTGCTTGAAGGGGAGACCGAGGCCAACGGCGTGCAGCGCGTTGCGCACCCGCTCACGGCTTTCGGCAACCGCCTTGTCGGGCAGGCCGACAATGGCGAAGGCCGCCGCGCCGGGCGTGACGCGGACCTGAACCTCAACAGGCCGCGCTTCGATGCCGATGAATGCAAGCGTCGAGATTTGGCCGTACATGGCGCCCCCAATGCCGTTCGACGGAGCTACAGGCTAGCGAACGGCGTTAAGGATGCGGCATTCCGTATTTTACAAACCCAAGGAATCGCGGCAAATTTTCCGGGTGGCTGATTGGTCCAAACTCTCAGCCTAAAGACCCGCGCGGGTTTTCTAGTCAGAATGGCGGAGGCTTGGTCCCAACAACAATGTTGGGGGTAGGCTCTCCGCCCATTGCGTTGATTTTTGCGACCACAAGCGGAAGGCCCGCCGCTGCAAACGCAGAAATCAGCTTGTCTCGTTCCGGGCTGGCAGGTTGTTCTGAAATTGCTAGCCCGACTGCTTGCGCCCATCCCGAGAAATACACTGTCTCTAGGCCCGCATCTTTTAGCGTCGCGGCAATATCTTCACGAAACACGGATGATTCCGGATCGCGACCAACAAAGGTTACCCAGACTCGAAATTTCTCGCCTTTTAGCGCCTGCACGAGCTTGTCGTGCTGCTGTGGGGTTATGCGCCGCCACGCCATGTTCTGGCGAAGTTTTTCTAAGTCTAGCCGTGCATCGGCTGCCTGTTTTTCTAGAACTGCCGCGCGTTCCTGTGCTTTGGCCGCAGCCTCATTCGCTTTGGCGGCTTCGGCGTTTGCCGTCAGTGCAGCCGATCCAGCCGATGCGATCCGTTCGTCTGCCTCCGACTGCGTAACGTCAGATACTTGGTACGCAACAAACGATGAAACAACGGCCAGTGCAGCTCCCACTGCAGTGAGAACAAATCCGCCCCACATCGTCCACAGGATCACGGATTGCCAGAATTCAAGCGACTGGCCCCACCACATCGCCCGTTTCCCTGTCTGGGCAGTCACCGCGCTTGTCACTTGGGTTCTGCTCGCCATCGCGCTCTCAGGTTTTTTCCTCTTTAGAGCACAGCGACGCCTCGCCTCAAGCAAAGAGGAGAAGCCATGAGGATCTTATCCCGGCTTTCCTGTCTTTTTCGTCTTAGGCTTAGAGGCAGTGGCAATCTTTTTCAGAGCGTTGCGGAACGTATCAGCGTCGCCGTCAGCGCCGTGCTCGCGTGCAGCGTCGATGAACTTCTGTTTCTGTGTTCGCTTGTCGGGTTCGGCGGTTTTGGTTTTCGTCATGTAGCTAGCCTAACTGATTTGTTGGTGTGCCGTGAGGTGCGCCATGGGTGAAGACCTACTAGTCGTCGGGGTCAAACTCGCCCCTAAACTCGTTTATGGTGTGGGTGATGGCCGCTACCATCCCAGGCAGCACCTTCGTGAGATCAATGAGCTTTGCCAGACCGCAATCGCGGAACGCTACTGCAACGGCGACGTCGGCATCTGCCTCAAAGCCCGGTGTAGGAGTATCGAGGGAAATTCGCCAGAATTCTTTATCGTCTTCAGTGATTTCGATAATCCGCGAGGGGCCAAATCTGATGATAGCAGGGATATCGCCAGCGATGTCTTGCCCAACGCTGAGGATATCGATGTTTTGACCAACCTCCGCAGTGGCGGTGGTGACGAGCAAGAGCTGGTGTTTATCTGTATTATTCATTTCACGTACGGCAGAAAGAATGGTGTCACGCGGAGTCGGAGAAGCGTTGCACGGCTGTATTCGAGTAATGATTTTAGCGGCGCTGGCGCGAATGTCCTTTATCGCTCCCTTCTCACAGGCTTTTCGGAATTCTTTCTTCGAGGCGCAAATGGGGAACGAGTGCCCTATCTTAACCGTGTTTCCGGCCCTTTCGACGAGAGCACAGAAAAGATGATCGAGGCTGGATCGAAGGTGATGGATGATCTCCCCCGCCAAGACGGCGAACCGATCAGGAGGCTCGTTGATCCGTCTAATCTTAAAAATATAATCGCGAGCCTCGTTTTCGAGTTCTTTGATGACGAGGTACGGTTTCGGGTCAGAGCCGAGGAAGCGCCGAATCTCAAGATTGAGATTCTTGACGCATTCGTCGGCCCGCTCAATTTTTGCTCTGACCCCGCGAAGTCGCCCCGCCATGACGATCCCGCTTTTTAGATGGAGTGGGTTCTGTCAGCTTGTCGATACGTCAACCGCTTGCCCTTTGCACCTTTGATGGCTTTGGTTGCGCGCATCACGTCTTCCACTCCTAAAGCCGAACGGTTGTTATAGCGGAAATCGAACTCCGCCAGATACCGGTGGAGATGCTTTTCTTTGCAGTGCTGGTAGGTGCCGCGCATACCGCGTTTGAAGACTGAGAAATAGCCTTCGACAGTGTTGCTGTGGATGGTCGGACCTTCCGGCACGTAGCGCACGTATTCGCCCTGTGAATGGTCGGTGCGGTCATGGCTGGCGAAGTGGCTGAGCTGGAATTTGTAGAGCTGCGCCGCGTCGGTCATGATGGCGGTTTCGCGCTTCACGTTGGCGTTGATGATCGGAATAACCTCGCCAACGGTACTGCCAGCGACGTGATAGCTGCGAACGCTGCCGCCACGTTCGACAAGCGACACGATGATGTTCTTGTGCTGCGAGCTTCGGAAGGTCTGGCGGCCCTTAGGATGGCCTGAAGTGCGGCCGTAAATGGTCTCGTCCACTTCCACGACCTTGCCCTTGCCGCCCATCGGAGGAACCAGCGAGCCGGTACGCATGGCCTCACGGATACGGTGCGACATGAACCAAGCGGTGTTGTACTGAACCTCCAGCATCCGGTGGAGCTGATGGCTGGAAATGCCCTTCTTGGATGAGCACAGAAGGTGGATGGCCTGAAACCACTTGTGCAGCGGCGCATGGCTGTCTTCGAAGATCGTTCCGACGCGCACGGTGAACTGCTTCCGGCAAGCGCCGCACTTTTTCAGCCCGAATCGCTCGACACCTTCCGGGTTCTTCTTGCTCGGCTTGGAACGGACGCCCTTCAAATCATAGATGCGCTTGTCGGCGCCACAGTGGGGGCAAACCGGCCCGTTGGGCCAAAGAATGCTCTCAAGCTCTGCGAAGGCAGCGGCTTCATCGTGGAAATGCTTGGCGGACAAAATAGACATTGGAATCTCCCTACAAATCGAATGTAGGAAATTCAGACGGGTTTGTCAACTACGTAATGCCGTAAGGATGGCAAGAACAAAAAAAGAACACGCTTTGAAACAGCAGGAAACATGGAGGGAAGCCGATGTCGGCAGGATCCAAGGCAACGAAGGTCAACGTCATCTCGTGCATGAGCTATGACGATCCTGAGGCCGCGATCGCGTGGCTTGAAGAGGCTTTCGGGTTTACGCCCTTTGTCGTCTACCGGGACGACAGTGGCGCGGTGATGCACGCTGAACTCGTCTTCGGGAATGGCATGATCATGATCGGGCCAAGCGCCAAGGGCGCGTTCAGCAAACGATTTATGGCCATGCCCCGCGACTGTGGAAACCGCTGCACGCAAGCGGTCTGCGTGGTCGTCGACAACGTCGATGCGCACCATGCGAGAGCCGTCGCCGCGGGTGCCGAGATCGTCATGAATCCCGAAGATCAAAGCTACGGCGCACGCACCTACGCGGCGCGGGATCTCGGCGGCCATGTCTGGTCATTCGGAGATTATGATCCGTGGGCCGCCAAACCCAGCGCTTCGTAAGCGGCACAACAAGCAGGCACTTACCCCTTCTTCATCGCCAGCGTCAGACCGATCAGGGACGAATTGACGAACTGAATTTCGACGGCCTGCATGCTGCCACGGACCATGATGTCCATATTCGCGGAAATGTCGCCGCCGCGAATGATGACTCTGAAGCCTT
>DATLJG010000105.1:0-2657 GCA_035538995.1 Hyphomicrobium sp.
GAGGAGATTTCGAATCTTGGCGGCGGGAACGGCCGGGGAAAACAGAAAGCCTTGCGCTTCGATGCAGCCTTCGGCGCGAAGCATGTCGAGCTGCTTGACGGTTTCGACGCCCTCAGCGACGCTCGTCATCCCCAAATTATAGCCGAGCTGGATGACCGACCGCCGCAGAGTGGCCGATCGCTTCTGGTTCGAGGTGTTTGACACGAACGATCGATCGATCTTGATTTTATCGAATGGAAAGCTCTGCAAATAGCTGAGCGACGAAAAACCTGTTCCGAAATCATCGATAGAAAAGCGAACGCCAAGCTTTTTGAGGCTTTCCAGGGTGATCGCGACGGCGTCCCGGTTCTTCATCAAAAGCGTTTCCGTGATTTCGAGAACTAGGCGAGAAAGCGGAAGGCCCTTCGAAAAATTCAAGACCTTATCGACAAGCGTCTGGCCTTCGAATTGCGCCGCCGAAATGTTGACGGCGACCCAGATGTCATCCGGCCAATCCCGCGCTTCTGCGCACGCTGTCTTGAGAACCCAATCGCCGATCTGTCCGATAAGGCCGCACTCCTCGGCAATCGGAATGAACTCCGACGCCGGGACAAGTCCGTGCTCGGGATGCGACCAGCGAATGAGGGCTTCGCAGCCGGAAATCTTACGCGATTTGATGTTGATGATCGGCTGGTAGTGAAGCTCGAACTCGTTGTTGGCGATGGCTTCGCGAAGTTGTTGTGCAATTTTGAGCCGCCGCAATGAGCGTTCGTATCGTGATGGCTCGAAGAAGCCGAACGTCTCGCATCCCGAGGATTTCGTTCGCGCCAACGCCGTTTGGGCGTTCCCTATCAGATCCTCGGCGATGCTTCCGTCCAGCGGCCCAACGGCGATGCCGATATTGGCGGCCAGCGCAATACTGAGATCCCCAATGACAAACGGCTCCGCCACGGTATCGGCGATCCGCCGTGCCTGTGATTCAACGTCTTCGATTGAGCCCGGGTTGGCCTGCAGAACAGCGAAATCATCGCTTTCGAAGCGCGTCGCCATGTCGGACTCGCTGAGAACGGTTGTTAGCCGCTGTGCAACGAGTTTGAGCAGCTGATCGATATCGGCTTGACCCAGCTTGTCGCGGACTGGCCGAAGGCCATCGATGGCAATACAATGCAGCGCAAGAATCCGATCGCCAAGGACCGCGAGTCTGGACTGGACACGATCTTGAAACAGCATGCGGCCGGGAAGGCCGGTCACGGCGTCATACTGAGAACGTTGCTCGATCGCGACGAGATTGCGTTCCTGGTCCGTAACGTCGCGATGGGTTGAAAGAAATCCGCCGTGCGGCAACGGCGTGCACTGAATCTCAATCGTACGTCCATTGACGATCTGTCGCTCGATTGTTTCAGAATCCGGGCCGCGATCACTCTCATCCTTAGAGAGACCGAAGTGCGGAATATCACCCAGCACGTATTTCTCAAGATCGACGATAAAGCGGTTCGCGGGCGGAGAATGCCCGCCTCCTGTGCCTTCGTTGAAGCCATCGGGCAAATGTCGTCGCGAGCCGTTGAATAGAATTGGTTTTCGATTCTTGTCGAAGGCCGTGATGCGTCCCGGAAAACGATCCAGGATGGCCTGCAGAATGTCATTTCGCTCCTGCAATGCATGGCGCAGAGCAACGACTTCCGTCATGTCGTTCTGAATGGAGACATAGCCGCGGACGCGGCCACGGCTCTTGAGCGCGATAATCAGCGCGTCGACCCAGTAGAAAGTGCCATCTTGTGCGCGATTTTTGATCTGGCCGCGCCACGTCCCATGCGACTTGAGCGTTTCATAGACGTCGCTCCAGAAGTCGGCCGTGTGATGCTTCGAATTCAGCAATGCGTGGCTTTGGCCGATCAGTTCATCGCGCCGATATTTGCTGAGGCGGACGAACGCTTCGTTGACATGAAGAATTCTGCCGTCCGGTGCTGTTATCGATACGACGCCGATGTGATCCAGCGCCGAAATTAGACCCTTCATGCCCCACGACGTGCCCAGCAGGGGCGCCGGCGCCTTTTTCCGCGTCGCCGAAAGCGGAGCGGGAACGGCGGAGCTTAGTCCATCGAGATTGAATGCCATGGCGCGATTACCGACCGGAGTTGCACCGATAAGACGGCCGGCCCATTGAAGGGGCGCGATACGAATCGGGGCTAAGCCGCGTCATTTCCGAATGTGTGCAAAACATGCCAACGTCGATTGGTACGTCAGGAATGGCTTCATGCCGCTGCCAGCCGCGTTAGACGGTCACAGCCTGCCGTTCCGCACAATTTGAACTAAATGTCTTAATGTAGGATTAGTATTCGGCTGCGCCCCGGTTGGTACGAACGCCAGCGGCACGCCACGAATCTCCTGGCCAAAAAACCCAATTCCTTGAGAGCTGGAAAGTATTCGGGAAAAGAACCGAATAATACGAGATTCTTATGCAACACGAAAACATCGGCAAATAGCAGAGAAAATTATATTCTTCGGGTGTATGTAAATTTGCGCAGGAAAATGATTTCCGGTCGAGGGCGATTTGCCGATAAAGAAGCAGCCAGAGCGAAGGCAATTCGGGCGGCGGCAGGTATTTAAACCAGCCGAGATCGTCCTGGATGACGGCCGGCGTTTTGCATGCGCGGTAATCGATTTTTCCGACGCAGGGG
>DATLJG010000106.1:0-4136 GCA_035538995.1 Hyphomicrobium sp.
ACCAATGGACGTGCCGACGACGATGTCTGGCATCAAATTGGCGTCTTCCAGCGCTCGCAGAACGCCAATGTGCGCCCACCCGCGTGCGGCGCCGCCCCCGAGGGCCAATGCGAATTTGCTTTTTGACATTGCCTTATTTCAAAAGGGTCGTAGCGCTCCGAATCGAACGCATCACGGTAACTCCCATGTTTCCCTTTTGGTTCTACGTCGCAACGCCAAATCACGTGTTTGTTTAATTGCGCGATTGTCATAAGCGCGTTTGATCGCACCGCCGCCAGAGCGACGGTGCTTTGGCTAAACCGCGCGTTCAGATCAAGAGAACCCCTCCGGCGCGAGATGCGGCTGGTACGGCTCTTCCAGCCGGGCAATCTCCTCATCGGAGAGTTTAATCGAAAGCGCTCCGATGGCGTCGTCCAGGTGCTTGGCCTTCGTGGCGCCGATGACCGGCGACGTTATGCCGGGCTTTTGAAACATCCAGGCAAGCGCGACCTGGGCCGGCTCGACTCCGCGTGCTTTCGATAACTCCATCAGCCGATCGACCACCGGCTTATCGAGATGGGCACTTTTGGGGTAGAGCTTCTGCGCAAACGCATCGGTTTTAGCGCGCGCCGTTTCGGCTTCGTCCTGCCAGGCCCGGGCGAGTTTGCCCCGTGCGAGTGGAGACCACGGCGTTAGCCCAATGCCTTCCGCCCGGCAAAGCGGAATCATCTCACGTTCCTCTTCACGATAAAGGAGATTGTAGTAGTTCTGCATCGAGATGAACTGCGCCCAGCCGCAGGCACGCTGCAATCCGAGCGCTTTCATGAATTGCCAGGCGAACATGGATGAGGCGCCGATATAGCGCGCTCGTCCGGAGCGCACGACCTCATTTAACGCCTCGAGCGTTTCTTCCAGCGGCGTGTCATAATCGAAGCGATGAATGATGTAGAGATCGACATAGTCCATTCCGAGCCGGTTCAGGCTGTTGTCGATTTCCGAGAAGATGACCTTCCGCGATAGCCCTTTCCGATTGGGGCCGTGCCCCATCGGCATATAAACTTTAGTGGCGACAACGACATCATCACGCGCCGCATAATCGCGCAGGGCGCGTCCGAGAACCCGTTCACTTTCGCCATGCGAATAGACGTTGGCGGTATCGAAAAAATTCACGCCGGCCTCAAGCGCCGACTTGATGAAGGGCCGGCTGTCCTCCTCGCTGAGCGTCCACTGCCACTTCATGACGCCGCTGTCCGACTGCCCATAGCTCATGCAGCCGAGACAGAATTTCGAAACTTCCAGCCCGGTGTTTCCCAGTTTTACATATTCCATGCGATCTTCCCAAGTCGGGCTCGTGGACGTCCGATGATGGCGGGCGAAGCGCGAGCAGATTTCAGGCGCCGCCTCTATACAGGCACGGGCGCCATCCGCCTATCGGTCTAGCGGCATGGCAGATGATCAGTCGCCTAGGCCAGCGATGGAATCGCTGCGCGATTCGCTTTGAACGGCATCGACAAGACATACGAACGGCGGGCGATGAAAGCAGGAATCGCGCCAAACTCATCTGCCGGACGAGCGGTCTCAGCCGCTGGGCTTGTCGCCGGACCGGTCCAAATCAGCTTTAGGACCGTCTGGGCGAGGCAACAGATACGCCGCAACAGCGGACGCAAAGTTCAATGCGCGATGACGCGCGCGTTCGAAATGCGCGTCAACAGCCTTGGCTTCGGCGATCATCTCATCGACGTCCTGCGAAACGGCAGGTTCGGCGGATTGGGCCGGGAGCAACGTGTCGTTTTCCGCTGCTTTGGACATGATGTCAGCTCTGGGTTCGTGGCGCAGAAGAATCAAAATCGCGACGTCAAAATGCCTGCGGTGATGGCACATAGCGGCTCAGAAAAATAAGGGGGGCCGAGCGAGCGAGAAAAATGTTCGCTCTCATATCGAATACGAGGCAACGCGTCGAAGCGGACGGAGGAAAGAGTTGCCGGCCCCGCGATAATGATCGGCATGAACCTGGTTCATACAATATGCGTGCTGACAAATTTTTAGATCGTGGTTTCGTAGTTGCCCTGGGATTGCTGTCCCTCAGGGGTCAATCGCGCGGAGCCGAGGACAGCCACAGTGTCATTCAAAGTGAGCTGCGGTCTTAAGCGCGCTCGATGCCATGCGGCGCCACCACCAAGCGCCTCGGGAGGCCCCTATGCCTTGCCCGAGACGGAACTTCGAAACTCTGCCTGAGTTTACGCGGTGTGGCGGGGGAAATCTCCAATGCCGGCGTCTCCGGCATCGGCGCAGAGTTCAAGCCTAACGCCCGAAGCATGCGCCATGCAAGAGCGATCCATTGAGGCGACCATCATCGTTGACATGGACAGGTTGCGTTTCGTCATACGGATGGTCGCTTCGGGAAAACTGATAATGAGAGGGAAAGGGATCGTTTCATGCCTAGCGTGCGCGTAATTTTAGCGAGCGTATTTCTTCTGGGGTCTCTCTTGCCGTGCGTTGCGGCCAATGACGCCACCATTCCAGGAGCCGCTTCGGACAAAGCTCAGCAACTCCCACCTTCCGCGGCAGAGCCCAAAAAAACTGATGCGGACGTAAAGAAAGAAACGCCCCCATCCAAAGCATCCAAAGATGGCACTCCGGCGGTCGTGGTCGACGACAACACGGTCCAGAACTTGCTTGGCCGCGCCGTCACTAGCTCGGCAGGTGAGAAGCTCGGACAAATTACCGATGTGATCGTCGGCCGCGGCGGCGATATCCGCGCGGCGGTCATCGACTTCGGCGGCTTTCTCGGCGTCGGTAGCCGTAAAGTCGCCGTCGCTTGGGGTGCCTTGAAGTTCTTGCCCAGCTCCATCGTCGTTGACATGACGCGCGACGAACTCCGCGTTACGCCCGAATACCGCCCCGACGAACCGATTGTCATTGTTGGCCCACAACACGCTCAGACTTCGAGTCCATCAGCACCGGCGCCCAAGGCGCCCGCGGCGAAATGAGTGCGCCATGCACCGCACCCATTCTTGGCGATGAGCGATGCAATTGGCGGGCGGGAAACGAAAACCCGATCTCCTTGCCTCATCGCGACGTAGCGACATCGGCGTCGACTGGTTTTCTTTTTTTGTCGCCGACGTCCAAATGGGGTTCGGCCCCTTCCTGACGGTCTATCTCACGACGGAAAAATGGACCAATGCCGACATTGGTCTGGTCTTTACCGTCGGCAGCGTCATTGCACTCCTCGGCCAGATTCCCGCTGGTGCTCTTGTCGATGCCGTGCGGCGCGAGCGTCTATTGGCCAGCCTCGCCATGTTGGCGATTGGCCTCAGCGCTTTCGCAATCGGCGCTTGGCCGCAGTTCTCGTCGGTACTCTTTGCGCAAGTT
Organism: Hyphomicrobium sp.; assembly: GCA_035538995.1. GTDB lineage: Bacteria > Pseudomonadota > Alphaproteobacteria > Rhizobiales > Hyphomicrobiaceae > Hyphomicrobium_B. The sequence continues at coordinate 3,352 of DATLJG010000106.1, forward strand.
CTACACGGCGGGGCAAGCGTGATCATCGGACCCGCCTTGGCTGCGATCAGTTTGCGTCTCGTCGGGCATGGCCTGATTGGAGAACGTCTGGGGCGCAATGCCGGCTTTGCGTCCGCCGGCAGCATCGTTTCGGCGGCCGCGATGGGGGCCTGTGGCTATTATCTGTCAAGCCAATCGGTTTTTTTCGTCGCTGCGTCGATGGTATTTCCGGCGCTCATCGCCCTGCAATTCGTTTCGCCCGACGATCTGCGCCGGCATGCCATTGGACGAAAAAAACGGACGGAATATCATCTTCGAGCCGCGTTGGCGGAACTCGCCACAAACCGGACGCTGTTGATCCTGTCCGCATCGGTGTGCCTATTCCATCTCGCGAACGCCTCCATTCTTCCGCTCGTGGCCAACATCATCACGTTGCGCGCAAGCGATACGGCGACCGCGCTTGTCGCACTTTGCATTATTGGTCCGCAGATTGTCGTGATGCTGGCGTCCCCGCGCATCGGCCGGTGGGCGGATCAGCATGGTCGAAGGCCGCTGTTCCTTCTCGGACTAGCGACTCTGCCTGTTCGAGCGGCCCTTCTGGCGTTCAGTTCCAATCCGAGCGTTCTTGTTGCCATACAGCTTCTCGACGGCATTTCGGGCGCCGCAATCGGCGTTCTCGTCGCCAGTTCCGTTGCGGATATCACGCGAGAGTCCGGCAATTTCAATCTTGCGCTCGGCATCACGGGCATTGCGATGGGCATCGGGGCATCGATCAGCACGACGCTTGGCGGCGCGATCGCCTATCG
>DATLJG010000107.1:0-2110 GCA_035538995.1 Hyphomicrobium sp.
GCCTGGGCGAGAGCGACGGGATCAGTCGGAACGAGGGTCATGAGCTGTGGCCCTTCGGCGAATACGTGATGACTGGGCCCGGCACGTCGCGATCCTCCAAACTTTGTACCATCGTAATTTTCTGCCAGATTTTACTCGAAAGCTCCGATGTCAGCCGTTCGATGTCGCCGACGGTATCGACGACGACGGCATCGCTTAGGCTCTCGGCGTATAGCGCCGCGCATTTTGCGGTCAACGACAGCATTTCTGAACAATAGTCGAGATAGCGCATCAAGGAAAACGGCGTCAGTTCGCGATCCGGCGAATTCGATGTGCGGACCGCGCCCATCGTGCTCGGGTCTTTGGTGAGCTGATGCATATCTATGACGTGCACGATGGAGCGAAGCTCGTGCAAAGCAGAAAGTGCCCTGGCACGCTTCCAGCGCGTTTCGAGCGTCGAAATGAAGAATGCCGCGCCGCCCAGTAGCACCGCAATGTTGAATAGTGCGTCGAGGCCCTGCAAGGCTTCCGCCCACTCATCGGTGCCTTTGAAGGTCGCGGCCTGCGAGATCAGATAGAAAAGTATTGCGAGCGCACCACCCAAGAGACCGAGGAGAAGCAATCGCAATGTCCAATGCGGCCGGGAAACGTCAGCGATCCGCTCCGAGGTTTGTCGCGCGACATCGATCAGATCTTCGCAGACACGGGATAGACCTGAGCCCGGGAAACGCTCGGCAATGCGTTGACCGAGCGCTTCGAGCGTTGCGATGATCTTGTCGGCATCGAGCGAGCGATAGCGGCCGGTCTTCGCCAAGTTTCAATCCCTGAGCAGTTCGTTGATGCTCGTCTTGCTGCGGGTTTTTTCGTCAACGCGCTTGACGATGACGGCGCAGTAGAGATTGGGGCCGGGCTCGCCGTTGGGCAGCGGTTTGCCGGCCATCGAGCCGGAGACGACGACGGAATAGGGTGGCACCTTGCCGAAGAATTTTTCGCCCGTCGTGCGATCGATGATCGTGGTCGAAGCGCCGAGATAGACGCCCATCGACAGGACGGAGCCTTCGCCGACTTGAACGCCTTCGGCGACTTCGGCGCGGGCGCCGATGAAGCAATTGTCTTCGATGACGACCGGTCCCGCCTGCAGCGGTTCGAGCACGCCGCCGATGCCGGCGCCGCCGGAAATGTGGCAGTTCTTGCCGATCTGGGCGCAGCTTCCGACCGTTGCCCAGGTATCGACCATCGTGCCGCTATCGACATAAGCGCCGAGGTTGACGAACGACGGCAGGAGCACGGCTCCGGGGGCGATGTAGGCCGAGTGGCGAACGATGGCTCCGGGGAGCACGCGAAAGCCGCCCTTGCGGAAGTCCGCTTCGGTCCAGCCGGCGAATTTCGGCGGCACCTTATCCCAGTAGAAACTTCCGGCCGGACCGCCCGAAATCGTCGTCATGTCATTGAGACGGAACGACAACAGCACGGCTTTCTTCAGCCACTGATTGACCGTCCAGGTGCCGTCCTTTTTCTCGGCAACCCGCACCTTTCCGGCGTCCAGAAGGCCAAGGGCCGTTTCCACGGCGTCACGAACGGGGCCCTTCGTATCGAAGGAAACGGTGTCGCGGCTGTCCCATGCGGACTCGATGGTCTTTTGCAGGTCGTCATGGGCCATTGCGATGAAGTCTCCCGGTTTCGTTGCGCGTCAATGCCGACGGGCCTTGTCGCCCCTTGCCGCGGGCCTGTCAATTCGGCCGCTACTGCGAGGTTAGGGATGTTCCGCGATGGGACGCATTCGGCAGTGTAAGAACTATGCCGCCCCCCTTGAGCGCGATTTCGCAGCGAAACCGAATCAGCCATCTTGCCGCTTCGTCGGACCGCCGTTCTGCGGCCCTCGCAACAAGAAAGCGACGTCCATGGCGAAATCGGAAAGCACGAGCAAAAAGGTAGCCGCAGCAGCCTCCAAGGTCCTGCGGAGCAAGACGGCGAGCAAGGCTGAAAAATCGGTGGCGGCTTCGGCGTTGACGCAGAAGGGCAGCACCGAAACGACGAGCGCCAAGGTCGCGGCGACGGCGTCGAAGGTGTTGCGCGATCCCAAAGCCAGCAAGGCCGCGAAATCAGCCGCCGCATCGGCGCTGACGCAGAA
>DATLJG010000108.1:0-1831 GCA_035538995.1 Hyphomicrobium sp.
TGTGCTGCCGATGAACGATACGCCGAACCTCGCTTTACCCTATATCTTCGCCGCTCAGGCCCAGAAGCATGTGACGCACAATGAGGCCATCCGCGCCCTTGATTGCCTGGTGCAGCTCGCCGTTATCAGCCAGACGTTGACTACGCCGCCCGCGACGCCCGCCGAAGGCGATCGCTATATCGTGCCGTTCGCGGCTTCCGGCGATTGGTTGGACCAGACGAATAAAATTGCCGCCTTTCAGGATGGCGCTTGGGCCTTTTACGCGCCGAAGGACGGCTGGCGCGCATGGGTCACGAGCGCAAACGTGCTTGTCATCTTTGCAGCGGGCACGTGGTCGGCATTGCCAAGCGGCGGCGGTGGCAGCGGCGGCGTCTCCGATCACGGCCTGCTGACCGGCCTCTCGGATGACGATCATCCGCAGTATCACACCGACGCACGCGGCGATGCGCGTTACATGCCGATCGATCCGCAGGCCATCGGCATCAACGCGACAGCCGACACGACGAATCGCCTCGCCGTCGCAAGCCCGGCATCGCTGTTCAACCATGATGGCAACGGTCATCAGGTGAAGGTCAACAAAAACAGCGCCGGCGATACGGCGTCGTTCCTCTTTCAAAACGGCTTTTCGGGACGCGCTGAAATCGGTCTCGCGGGCGATGATGATTTTCACTTCAAGGTCAGCGCCGATGGAGCAGCGTGGCACGAGGGAATTAAAATCGATCGCGCCACCGGCCGCGTGAATTTTCCGAATACCGGAAGCTTTCCGAGTTATCGCAACCGCGTCGTCAACCCTTGCGGGGCGATCACGCAAGCCGGTCTCGCATCGACGGCCGATGGAAATTACACTGGTTTCGATCAATGGGTCGCACTCACACAGGCGAATGCCGTAACGCCGTCGCAGCTTGTCGATGTCTCGAACGATATCGCGACCATGATGCGGATGACGCAGACGAATGCTGCCGCTCAGCGCATGGGATGGTTGCAGCCGCTCGAAGCGAGCGCCGTTCGGGATCTTCGGGGGAAAGCGGTTGCGCTTCAGTTCGCCGCGCGCATGTCTGCCGCCGCCACAGTGCGGTATGCCATCATCGAATGGACCGGCCCTGCCGACAATCTGGTGCTCGACGTCGTCAACGATTGGACCGACGCGAGTTTTACGCCCGGCCATTTCTTCAAGTCGTCAAATATCAAAATCGCGGCATCGGGTTCCAAGGCGCTCAGCGCCAATACGCTCACCACGATCGACCTCGCGGGCAAGATTTCCTCATCGATGAACAACTTGATGCTATTCGTCTGGACGGACTCCGCACAGGCGCAGGACGCCACGCTCGATCTCGGCAACGTCTGGTTCGGCGCAGGCGCCGCGGCCCCCGCAGTTTTCGAGCCGCCCGCGCCGGATGATGATCTGAGCAAATGCCTACGCTATCTGTGGTCGTTTGTAGCGACATCCATTCTGCGGCTTTTGCCGGGGGCCGCCGTATCGACGACTGCCGCGCAATTTTTCATGCAGTTGCCGGCGCAAATGTGCAAGACGCCGTCCGTGACGAAAATTGGCTCTTGGACGCTCGTCAACGGCTCGAACCCCGATATCGATAGCATATCGCTGGCCTATGGCGGCACCTGGGTCGTGCTGACCGCAAGCGCGACAGGGCTCGTACAGAACACTTTTGCGCAGCTGCGGGCAGGCGGGGTAGGGGCCACGCTGGTATTCAGCGCGCAGCTGTAAACCACACTCGTGGATAAAGAACTGACCTGCAAACGGTTACGACCAAAGTCGAATTTGGACAGCTTGCCAACCGGGGCATGAGAGCATGAAATGGACGGCCGCACAAAG
>DATLJG010000109.1:0-1510 GCA_035538995.1 Hyphomicrobium sp.
GGAACGGCTCGCCACGCATCGTCCGGCTTGGCCTGTGCCGAAGCTGTTCCGCTTGACCAACAAGGACGGCATCAATCGTGACGTCTTTGAAGGCGTGACGCTCAACACACCCTCGATGCTGTGCGTCGAGGATTATCTCGATGGGCTCCGATGGGCAAAGAGCATCGGCGGCATCGACGCGACGATCGCACGATCGCGCGCCAGTTCCGCCGCGCTTTATAGCTGGATCGAACGCACACCTTGGGTCGAGCCGCTGGCCGTCGATCCGGCGACGCGCTCGCACACCTCGGTGACGATGCGCTTCGTCGAACCCGCCGTGCTGGCGATGAATGAGCCGCAGGGGCTCGCATTTTTGCGCGATATGGTGCGTCTCCTCGAAAACGAGCAAGCGGCTTTCGACATCGCAACCTATCGTGGCATGCCGCTCGGACTGCGCGTCTGGTGCGGTTCGACCATCGAGACGGCGGATATTTTGAGCCTGCTGCCTTGGCTTGAGTGGGCCTATGCCGAAGCCCGGCGAAAAAATGGGCTTTGAGCCATAATTTCCGCCCGCCTGAAGGGTTAACCGCGAGCACGAGTCAATGCTTTTTCTTGCGGGGCGTATCGGCCATAATGGCCGCCGCGCGCCCGTGACCCGAGAAAAGGCGGCGCCCCGGTTTAACGCCCGAAACAAATCGAAGGTCATAGCAAGATGCGTTTTGCCCTTGCGGCAGCCCTCCTGGCCGCACAATCCTTGAGTGCGTTCGCTGCCGATGTTCCGGCGGCATCGAGAGTCGATGCAGCGAAAGTTTTTCTTTCGGGCGCTGAAGTCACCCGCATCGCGAAGGTGAAGCTCGACAAGGGCGAGCATACCATCGTCGTCGGCGATGTTCCGGCGAGCGCCGTGCCGGGCTCGATCCGCGTTGAAGCCAAGGCGACAGGCAAGCTCGACATCAGCTCCGTCGATACCGCGCGCAAATACCTGCAGCGTGCGGAAAGCCAGGAAGCCGACGGCAAGCGCAAGGAACTCGAAGGCCAGCTCGAACAGTTTCGCGATCAAAAGGAACTGCTGCAGGCGCAATCGTGGGCCGCAGCCACGCAGAAGAAATTGATCACCAATCTCGCGGATCTTCCGTCGCGGCCGCAGCCGGGATCGGCCCCGGCCACACCGCCGGCGAGTGATGATTGGCAGAAAATTCTAGGGATCATTCCTCAAGCATCCGAGGACGCCGGGAAGCTGGCGCTCGACGCGCAGCAGAAGATCCGGGTCATCGACCGCAGCATGGCCGACGTCAGGGCCCAGCTTGCATCATTGGCTCCGGCAAAAACCGAGCAGACCGAAGTTCGCGTTTATGTCTTTGCGCAAACGCCGGTCGATGCCGATTTTACGATCCGCTATCAGGTGCCGGACGCGCATTGGGCGCCGATCTATGACGCTCGCCTTTCGACGGGCACGAAAACCGAGCCGCCGAAGTTGACGCTCGCGCGCCGCGCCGCCGTCACCCAACGCTCGGGCGAAGATTGGAATCAC
>DATLJG010000110.1:0-5249 GCA_035538995.1 Hyphomicrobium sp.
GTCGTTTTGCATTTCCAGGCGAACACCGTTAAGCGCCTCCCCTGTCCCGCCGAGACATTTTCGTCACAAAATACCGAATTTGGCCATGAAGCACGGGCATGCGTCACAAGGGGACGAGGGAGAGCACTCATGTCATTCAAACATTTAACAGTGGCGCTACTGGCGCTTATGGCGGTCGTCATCGCGGCGCCGCAAAGCAAGGCCGCGTCGGCTGGCGAAATCAACGCCGGTGTCGATGCGACGCTCGACACCTTCTTTTATCAGGTGCGGGGCGCGCGCGAACTGGCCCACAAAGCCGTCGGCATTCTCGTCTTTCCGTCCATCGTGAAAGCCGGCTTCGGATTTGGTGGCGAATACGGCGAAGGCGCGCTGCGCGTTCATGGCCGCACCGTTGGCTATTACAATAACGTCTCCGCCTCGTTCGGATTCCAGCTCGGCATCCAGTCGCGCTCGGTGATCATCATGTTCATGACGCCTCAGGCACTCAATCAGTTCCGGAACACGGCCGGTTGGAAAGTGGGCGTCGACGGCTCCATCGCGATCATCACAGTCGGCGTCGGCGGCTCCATCGATACCAACAAGATCACAAGCCCGGTTGTCGGCTTCATCCTCGATCCGAAGGGCTTGATGTATAATCTGACGCTCGAAGGTTCGAAGATTTCGCGCATTTCCAGGTAGGTACGCGCCGCGCTGTTCCCCACGGAACAGCGCCCGCCGGACCGAAAGCGTTTGCATCTCCCTCGGTTACCAAAAGGGGGGCCTATGCAAAGCCAATGTCGTCGGGGCGCGCTGCTGGCTACGACCGCAACGCTGTTCGTCGTATTCGCGGGCGGACCGGCACACGCCGCAAATTACGTCTTCGATAAACGCCGCACCGAGGTGCGCTTTACGTATGTCATGGGGCTCGCGAAACAAAACGGCCGCTTCGCGCAAGTCGACGGGACGCTTCAGTTCGATGACGACGCTCCGGAACGCAGCCGGGTGACAGCCACGATTGCGACGGCGAGTCTCCAAACCGGGCAACCTCTCGTCGATGACACTCTGAAGAGCAGCGACTTTTTCAATGTCGTTGCCGTCCCGACAATGACTTTCCATAGCCGTTCGGTTCGGCCGACCGGAACCGATACCGCGGAAATGACCGGCGACATAACAGTCAACGGCATCACAAAGTCCGTGAGGCTCCGCGTTTCGCTTCGCCCGCATTCGAACCCGGCCCTGAAGTACAGCATCGGTGCCCGCGAGTTCATCGCCAAGACACGCATCAAGCGAAGCGACTTCAATATGACGGCTACCAATCGATGGTCGCCGACGAAATCGACATCGAAATCGACGCCATCGTGCACAAAAAGCGGTAAAATCACTCCGCTTGCGCTCTGTAACAATACAGACGCCGGAGGCGTATCCAGAGCATGCGCCCGCATCGAGCGCTCACCGTATATCAGGCGAGGAGAACGCCATGTCGCCAAACCCGTCTCAGCCGACCGGCTCAAATTCTCATTGGTTGAAGGGAGCACTCGTGGCCGCGGCGACGCTCGTGGCCGTCGCCGGTGCCTTCAGCGTCTCGCGCTCGTCGGCGGAGGAAGCACGCGCGATACCGGCACCAAAATTAGACGAGCCTGCCGGTCAGAATGGTCACATGGAAACCGCCGTCTTCGCCGGTGGGTGCTTCTGGGGCGTGCAAGGCGTCTTTCAGCACGTCAAAGGCGTCAAAGAAGCCGTCTCGGGCTATGCGGGCGGCGAAAAAAGCAGCGCGCATTATCAAACCGTCGGGACCGGACGAACGGGTCACGCCGAATCCGTGCGCGTGACGTTCGATCCAAGTGTGGTCAGCTACGGGCGTTTGCTGCAGATGTATTTTTCCGTGGCTCACGATCCGACCGAGCTCAACAGGCAGGGGCCGGATTCCGGCACGCAATACCGTTCGACGATCTTTCCGGCGTCCGATGAGCAGGCAACGATAGCGAAAGCCTATATCGGCCAGCTCACCGCTGCCCACGTCTTTTCAAAACCGATCGTAACGACGATCGAGCCCGGCCGCCATTTCTTCCCCGCTGAGGACTACCACCAGAACTTCCTGGCGAGGAACCCAACCTATCCCTACATCGTCATCAACGATCTGCCGAAGGTTCAAAACCTGAAGCGCTTCTTTCCCGACAACTACCGCACGGCCCCGGTTCTCGTCGCCGTCGCTAAGCCTTCGAATTGAGTCGGGTACCGTTCATCTTCTTCACTCCATGGCCGGGCTCGACCCGGCCATCCAGAGTATGAGCATGTGGAGCTGGATGGCCGCCTCAAGGGCGGCCATGACGTTTCTGGGATGATGCTGGATATTCAGGCGTTGCGCGCGACAGGCTGAAGATCCTGCGTGTAGATCGAGTACATCGGCTCGTCCTGCAGGATGACGTCCTTGTACTCGCCATAGCCGTTGAAGCGCGTTCCCATCGCCCGCGCGTAGGCCCCGAGATTACCGATCTCGATGTAATCGCCCTCCCGGACGGACGCGGGCAACATGAAGGGGCCCTTCATGTGATCGATGGAATCGCACGTCGGCCCCCAGAGCTCGAACGCTTCCATCGGCTCGTTCGGGTCGAGGCCGGCCCGGATGAGGCGGATCGGAAAGATAAATCCGAGATGTGCGCTGTCGAACAACGCGCCGTACGAGCCGTCGTTGAGATAAAGCTGGTTGCCGGGCTTCCTGAGATCGACCTTGACGATCAGGCTTTCGGCCTCGGCGACCAGCGCGCGGCCGGGTTCGCAGATCAACCGGCAATGCTCGGTCACCGGCATCTTGGCCATCGACGCCTTGATGACCTCGATGAAGTCCGAGAGGCGCGCTGGAACACTGTCGGTATAGCGCGACGGGAATCCGCCACCGATGTCGATGGCATCGACGACGACGCCAGCCTTCACGATGTGCTTCTTGACCTCTTCGAACGCCATCGCATAAGCGTCGGGCGTCGTCGTCTGCGAGCCGACGTGAAAGGTGATGCCCAGTTCGTCCGCGACCTGCCGCGTCTTGACGAGCAGGCGTTGCGCCCTCTGCCCGGTGACGCCGAATTTGTGCTCGAGCGGCACGCGGCTATTCTTCGCCGGCACCGAGATGCGGACGAAAAGTTCGAGATCCTTGGCTCCGTCCGTCTCCTCGACGATCTTCTGCAGTTCGTCCTCGCTATCGAGGGCGAAGCATTTGATGTCGTAGTCGAAGTAGGCGCGCCGAATGGCGTACCGAGATTTCACCGGGTGCATGAAATGCAGGCGGACGCCCGGGATTGTCGCGGCATCTTCCAATTCCGCGACGGAGGCGACGTCGAATTGCGTGATGCCGGCGCCATAAAGCGCACCAACGATAAACGGTGAGCTGTTCGCCTTGTAGGCGTAAGCGACTTCGCCGGGAAAGTTTTTGATGAACCAGCGGGCGGCACGACCGGCCGCATGGGGGCGCGCGGCGAAAACCGGCAAATCCGGCTTCATCTCCGTCACCATCTCGAGCGCGGTTGCGAATTTTTCCATCGCGAAAGACCCTCTTGAAGAAGGAACATCCGTGCTGGGTTGCAATGGCCGAGCGAAGCCCGTCCTCGATGCGTCAGCAGAGGGGTGCATTTAGGTGCGACGGTCCCCCGTGTAAAGGTTTTTGATGCCCCAGCACTTCGGATGGCCGCTGCAGTCTCTCGGAAAAGGGATCGAGTGCCGGTTAACGCTGCGATCCGAGGCTTTCCGCATCGACCGGTCATCAGCGAAGACAGACAACCGCGCGGGAGCTACGCGACATTTTCATGACGTTCGCCCCGGCGCCGTGCACCGCTGCCGATAGGCTTGGGGGACTACTTAAGGCCGAGCACGAGAACGGCGCGGCCGTCACGCAGCGGCCGCTCGGTCGGCACGTCGGGGCGCAGCGGTTCAATCCGCTCACCCCGTTCCTGCCGGCGCTTGATGGCGCCGGTTCGGGCGATGCGCGCCCGCTCCGCCTTTTCGGGACTGGCACGCATTTCAGCTTCGGTCACGAGCGTGTCTTCGATGAAATTTTCCCAATTTCCAAGCGCGGTGAACCGCTGGCGCTCAAAATCGTGTTCGATGCCGACGGGAGGCGCGGCGCTGGTCGAACAGCGCGCCAGCAGCGTCTCGCTGCCTTCCGACTGAAAGCGCAACTGGAATGGCGCTTCGGGCGGCGGAATGCTGACGGCCTTTCCGGCGGTGATGAGATTGTCGCGCTCGAAGTCATTCGGGAAAAGTACGGTCGCCGAGCCCTTCGCGTCGACGCTGATCACCGTCAGATAGCAATCGTTGTCGGCTTCCGTCTTGACGGTAACGAGATCGCCGGGCGCAGGGCGCGGCTTGTCAATCCACATGCTGAGGCCGATCTCGGATTTTGTGTCCCGGAGGAATCCGGCAGCAGCCGACGGCGTAGGCGCCGGATCGTCAATGCCCTGCAGGAGCGAGAAAAGCCGTTCGAGCTCCGGCCGGGAGATGTTGCCGTGCAGGAGCCTCCGCGCCAAAGGCGCGGCCGGGCCCTTGGTGTCGGTGAGTTCCGCCATGAACACATCGCGCTCGAGGCCCGTCTCCCCCAGCGCGACCTCGAAATTGGCCCCCTCGCGATATCGACGCGCCAATCCCGTTACCAGCTCTTCGCCATGAATGCGCCGGTCGGGATCGATGCCGGCGAGCTTGGCGGCCAGACGATAACGGTCGGTGCTGCCGACCATCAGCAGTGCATTTTCGCTGTCGGTGCCAAAGAGCCGGCGGACCGCTTCGCGGGCCCGGCTCGGCGTTGCAGACGCTCCGGCCAGTGGGGGCGCGTTGAAATCATCGCGCGCCGCGATCAGGCCTTGCGTATGGCAGGAGAAGCATCTCCCTCCCGCTCGGGTCGTCGGCTCGACAGCCTCGGCCTCGACACCTGCATAAGGCTTTTCGAGCCCCGGCAGCACGCGATCAATACGGTTTCCCGCCGCATTGTAGAGCGCAAAGGCATAGAACCCGTTCGGCAGCATAAAGACGGCGCGGATCTGATCGGGCTTGAAAGGCGTCGTTCCGGATTTCGTGGATTTCGGTCCCTCCGGGTGCTCAAAAATATCCTGATCGCCGGCGCTGGTGGCAAAATCGTAGACGAGCCAAAGTCCTCCGCGTGCCCCCGGATGACGTTCGATCAACCGATTGGCGCGCGTCACCGCGCTGCTTCTGACCGCGATGCGGCGTACGGCATCGGTATCGATATCGCGCTCGATGTCGACGCCGTTCGATTTGGCGAGATCGGC
>DATLJG010000111.1:0-1634 GCA_035538995.1 Hyphomicrobium sp.
GGGATGCGAGATGATCGCGAACGTGCGGCGACGTGCGATCTCGGGCGGCATCTCCGTCCCGGATGCGGTTTGCGTCATCACGTTCAATTCAAGCCTCGACCAGTTTCACCTGGCTTGGGTCGAGCCAGATCTGGTGATAGTCGGCGGCTTTGCCGAACACTTCCCCGACATGCAGCTCGATCAGATCGCCGTCGAACTTGACGATCGGAAACGTCTTGCCGACGCAGTTGCGAAAAAGGGTCTGCAATTGCTTGTTGTCCGGCGGCAGGCCATCCGGCATCCGCAGAACGCGAACTTTGTCACCAATGTTCATGCTGTTCCCAAAAGTTCGAGAGCTTCTCTCGGATCAATTCGCCCATCGTAGAGTGCGCGGCCGGTGATCGCGCCTTCGAGCATCCGGTATTCCGGCTTCATGAGATCGCGAACGTCCGCGATCGACGCCAGCCCACCCGAGGCGATGACGGGAATGCGCGTCGCTTGCGCCAATGCGGCGGTCGCCGGCAGATTGAGGCCCTTCAGCACACCGTCGCGTTCGATGTCCGTATAAATGATTGCGGCGACGCCCGCATCCTCGAAGCGCTGCGCCAGATCGACGGCGGTCAGTTCCGAGGTCTCGGCCCAGCCCTCAACCGCGACCTTGCCGCCCTTGGCGTCGATGCCGACGGCAATCCGGCCCGGAAATCGCTTTGCGGCTTCTTTGACGAGCGCCGGATCGCGCACCGCGACCGTCCCGAGGATGACCCGGCGAATACCCTTGTCCAGCCACATCTCGATGGTCGCCAGATCGCGGATGCCGCCGCCAAGCTGCGCCGGCATGGTGATCGCCTTCAGGATCGCTTCGACCGCCGCGCCGTTGACCGGCTTGCCCGCGAACGCGCCGTTCAGGTCGACGATATGCAGGTACTTGAAGCCCTGCCGCTCGAAAGCCAGCGCCTGCGCCGCCGGATCGTCGTTGAACACCGTCGCGGCGTCCATTTCGCCGAGCTTCAGCCGCACGCACTTACCGTCTTTGAGATCAATGGCTGGAAAAAGGATCACCGCTACCTCTGGTGGATTTCCTTCTCCCTTGGGAGAAGGTGGCCGAAGACCGGATGAGAGGAGACGCCCCTCACCCCAGCCCTCTCCCGAGGGAGAGGGAGTTCCGCGCCCGAATGTCATCGCGCGAGAGCTCTGGCCGTCAGTTTGCTATGTTAAATTCTTCTGGACGCGATCAATCGCGGATCGCGCCTCGCGTCAAGCACCGCGTTCTCTCGGTCGTGTCTCAGTTTGAAATCTGGGGAGATAGCCGATGGCTGATCCCGAATTAACTTAGCGCCTAAGCTCGCGCTGTGCCGCCGCGTTCGCCCAGCGTCCCATCTTCGGCGTCGCCGGTGACGTAGGCAGGCCGTTTCTCACTTGGGGCCTATTTGCTGATCTCCTTTACGCCCAGGGGCGTCAGGCCGTGGCCACCATCAGGAGGTTCCACAATCCATCCTTCTTGGCGGGCAAACGCTAAGATTGCAGGCACGTTTCGTACGGAAAGGACCTCGGCAGACGGTTTCCCGAGTCCGTAAAGAGCCTTTAGGTACTCGCGAGTCTGTCTCTCAATTTCTTTCATGTCGCGCTACATCACAAAGCCGTTGAGTATTTTGCGC
>DATLJG010000112.1:0-6782 GCA_035538995.1 Hyphomicrobium sp.
ATCATTCGAGAGGTCGTAATGGAAGTGGATGTAGTCCTTGTTGTCCGCCGTCTTGCGATGCGTGCCCTCGAAGTCGCCGCCAAACCCGTAGGCATCTTGAGCAACGCGCTTCTTCGAAAAAAAGAACGGCAGAAGATTACGTCCGACGCTGGCGATGTCGCGGGCTCTGAACTTCGGGGATTTGTTGTCCGTCTGCAAATTGCGGCCCAAATCGATCAGCGTGCCGCCGGAAAAATCGAGGCCCTTTTCGATGTACTGGCGAATGATCGTATCGAGACGCGGGTTGCGAACGATCGCACCGATCACGCCCGGATCGCTGATCGAAATCTCGAAATTCGACGTCGGCGCCTTGCCGAGCGGCAAACGCGTGCCATCCCAGAGGCGGGCCCAGGCATTGAAATCGAAACGCTCCGCAACGCTGCGCACGAGTTCTCGCGCCGCCTCGAGTTGCTTATCCTGTTTCGCGCCCATACCGATCGCCCTCACCTCTCATTGTTTCGAGGTGCATAGCGCATTCAGCCGCGCCCGTCTCCTGGGCTGACGGCGATGTCACGCCGCGGCGCGAGCTTCTATTGTATTCGGTGCCTCCATAATCGCCGCGACGCCCATCCCCCCGGCAGTGCAGACCGAAATCAGTCCGCGCCCGCCGTTGATCGACAGCAGCTTGGCGAGGTTGGCGACGATGCGCGCACCTGTTGCCGCGAACGGATGCCCGAAGGCCAGCGACGAGCCTTTGACGTTGAGCTTGCTGCGGTCGATGGAGCCGAGCGGCGCATCTTTGCCGAGTTGGGTCTTGCAATACGCGGGATCTTCCCATGCCTTGAGCGTGCACAGAACCTGGGCCGCGAACGCCTCGTGGATTTCATAAAAATCGAAATCCTGCAGCGTCAGCCCGGCGCGATCGAGCATCTTCGAGACGGCAATCGTCGGAGACATCAGCAGCCCGTCGCCGCCGACGAAGTTGTTGCCGATGTGCTGCCCGTATGTGAGGTAGGCAAGCACCGGCAAATTGTGCGCCTTCGCCCAATCCTCCGATGCCAGAAGCACGGACGATGCTCCGTCGGTCAGCGGCGTCGAGTTGCCCGCCGTCAGCGTCCCGCGATCGGATTTGTCGAATGCGGGCTTCAGCGATGCGAGCTTTTCGAGCGTGATGTCCGGCCGCAGATTGTTGTCGCGATAGACACCTGCACACGGCACCACGAGATCGTCCATGTAGCCTTCGTCGTAGGCGGCCGCGCCCTTCTTGTGGCTCTCGTAAGCGAGTTCATCCTGACTGGCGCGCGATATTTTCCATTCCTGCGCCATCAGTTCGCAATGCTGCCCCATCGACAGCCCCGTGCGCGGCTCCGCGACGGCGGGCGGCTGCGGCGCAAGTTCGGCAGGTGACAGGCCCTTGAACGCCTTGATCTTGTCGAGCGCCGTCTTGCTCTGCCCGACTTGCATCAGGCGTTTCGAAAATTTCTTCGAAAAGACGATGGGCGCGTCCGAGGTCGTGTCGGACCCCGTCGAAATGGCGCTTTCGATCTCGCCGGTCGCGATTTTTGCAGCCGACATCAACGCCGACTGCAATGACGTGCCGCACGCCTGGATCAGCGTCACGCCCGGCGTCGAAGGCGCGAGCTTCGACGACAGAACGGCTTCGCGCGCCAGGTTGAAGTCCTTCGAGTGCGTCACGACCGCGCCGCCGACGACTTCATCGATGTGCTGGCCTTTAAGGCCGAACCGGTCGACGAGGCCGTCGAGCGAGGCGCTCATCATGTCGAGATTTGAGAGATCGGCATAAAGCGTATTGGAGCGGCAAAAGGGAATACGCACGCCGCCGATCACCGCAACGCGCCGAAGTTCTCGTGTCATTTCACGTCTCCAATGTTCCCCTCTCCCCGTGAGGACGGCGAGAACGAATAAAGCTATTCCGCAGCGACTCGCGTCGTGGGTGTGGTCATCGCTTCCGGATGCATCTTCTTGTAGTGCAGCGGACCGCCGCGGAACGGCGCGAAGCCGGTGCCGAAGATCATCCCAGCATCGACGAGATCGGCGCTTTCGACGACGCCTTCGTCGAGCGTCTTCTGCGCTTCCGCAATCATCGGCTCGACCAGTTCACGGCCGAGCGTTTCCAATTCGGTCTTTGAAAACTTGCGATCCGATTTGACTGGCTTTCCGTCCTTCCAGACGTAGAACCCTTCGCCGGTCTTCTTGCCGAGCCGGCCCGATGCGACGAGCCGGTCGAGGCGCGAACCCTCACTGGACTGGCCAAGAATTTTTGCGACGTGAGCGCAGATATCGAGCCCGACGTTGTCGGCAAGTTCGATCGGCCCCATCGGCATGCCGAAGGCGCGCACCGCTTCGTCGATCTTCTCTTTGTCCTCGCCCTCTTCGAGCCGCTTCATCGCCGCGAACATGTAGGGCGTCAGAACCTTGTTGACGAGGAAGCCCGGCACGTCCTTCGTGATCAACGGGAACTTGCCGATGGCCGTGACGAATGCGGCGCCCTTGTTCACTTCGTCGTCGCCGGTCCGCGCGCCGCGCACGACTTCGACGAGCGGCATTTGCGGCACGGGCGAAAAGAAGTGCAGCCCGATGAGCCGGCCGGGATGCTGCATCGGCGCCGAGATATCTTCGAGCTTCAGCGACGATGTATTGGTCGCCAGAACCGCACCCGGCTTGATCTTCGTTTCGAGATCGGCAAACAGCTTCTGCTTGATGTCGAGCCTTTCGACGATCGCCTCGATGACGACGTCGGCGCGAGCCACACCCTTTCCGTCCGGGTCGGCGATCAAGCGTGCCTTGGCGGCGTCGCGGGTCGCCTTTGTCTTGAACTTGCGCGCGAACAGCTTGCCCTGCGCCTTGATGCCCTTCTCGAGCTGCTCCGGCGAAATATCCTGCAGCGTCACTTCCATGCCGGACGCTACGCAGACACCGGCGATATCGGCACCCATCGTTCCGGCGCCGATGACATGCACCCGGCTCGGGCGCCATTTGAAACCTTTCGGAGCCTGGTTCTTCAAAAGCTCGGTTAGACGGAACACGCGGCGCAGATTGCGTGACGTTTCGGAGACCATCAGCGGCGCGAAGGCCTTGGTCTCCGCCGCCTTCATCGCCTTGAGATCGCCGCCCTCTTTTTCAAACAGGTCAATCAGCCGGAACGGCGCCGGATAATGATCCTCGCGAACCTTCTTGGCTGTCTCCTGCCGGATTTTATTCGCCAGCAGTCCGCGCACCGGCCATTTCGTCAGCAGCATCTTCGCCGTGCCCGCCGGCTTCGAACGCCGGTTTTGCAACACCGCCTTGCGAGCCGCCCAATGCAATTCGCCCGGGCTGCCGACGAGTTGGTCGATCAAGCCCTGTGCCTTGGCGACGGAGGCGCGGATCATGCCGCCGGTCAGCATCAACTGCATCGCCGCCATCGGCCCCGCCTGCCGGATCGAACGCGCCGTGCCGTTGAAACCGGGGAAGATGCCGAGCTTCACTTCCGGGAAACCGACGCGGGTTGAATCGTCCCGCGTCGCTATCCGGTAATGGCAGGCGAGGATCAATTCCAGACCCCCGCCGACGCAGACTCCATGAATCGCCGCGACGACCGGGATCGGCAATTTCTCGATGCGTTCGAGCAGCGCGTTGACCGGCTTCAGCGCATCGATGACATCCTGCTCGCTCTGAAACGTGTCGAACTCGCGAATGTCGGCGCCGACGATGAAACCGCGCTCCTTGCCCGACATGAGAACGAGGCCGCGAATGGTCTTTGCCGTGGCATCAGCCTCGACGCGCGAAATGATCGCGTCCAGCTCCTCGATGGGGCGCCGGCCGAGTGAATTGGCGCTTTCGCCCTCTCGATCGAAGATCGCCCAGGCGATGCCCTCGCCGTCGATGGAAAAACGCCAGTCCTTCAAGTTCGCCGTCGCCTCGCTCATCGTTCACCTCAAAACAGACTGCAAACAGCTGCCTTCATTCGGCAGCCAGCGGCTCACCGCCACGAACATTATGACCAAGCGTCGCGTAATTCGGCTTCAATTCGGCCGGATCGAAATGATCGACGGCGATGACGCGCGCCACGAGGCGTTCGATCTCGCGCAACTGCTCCGCTTCCTCGGCCGTGATGACGCCCTTCGCTTCCGCCTCGGCGAACCAGTCGATGCCGTGGTAGCGGCGGACCACGCCTTCGCGAATGGCCTTTTCGAGTTTTTTCTCGGTGGGCTCCGCCGCGATCACCTTTTCAAGCGTGACTTCGAGAAGGCCCGTCGGATCGTCGACGTTCTTCGAAACAAAGATATGGCGCGTCAGCCGGTCGCGAACCGCTCCAGGCTGCAGAGCGTGCCGGGCGACCTTGTGCCCAAGCGCATCGGAGGCCGGACGGAAGCGCTGCCCCAACGGAAAGACAACGAGCCGCATCAACGGCCGCGCCCAGCGCACCGGGAAATTATTGACGACGCCGGACATCGCCTCCTGGAAGCGATGCAGCGCGTTCTTCGCCGACAGTTCGACGATATGCTCATCGCCCTCCGGCCGGCCGTCGTCCTCGTAGCGCTTCAGCGTCGCCGACAGCATGTAAAGTTCGGACAGCGCGTCGGCCATGCGGCCGGTGATCTTCTGCTTCGTCTTCAGGCCTCCGCCGAGCAGCGCCACGGTCAGATCCGCAACGAACGCGAAGGACCGGCTGGCGCGCGCCAACTGCCGATACCAGTGAGACATGCGGTGCACGCCATCTGGTGACGACGCCAACGCTCCGCCGGTGACGTTGTGAACGAACGCGCCCGTCGCATTCGAAAGCGAAAAGGCGATGTGATTGTTGAAGGCATTCTCGAAAGCGTCGAGCCCGCGTTCGCGATCCGGGTTCTGCGCCGCCTGCACTTCCTTGTAGAGATAGGGATGCGATCTAAGCGCTCCTTGGGCGAAGGTGATCAGCGTCCGCGTCAGGATATTGGCGCCTTCGACCGTAATGCCGACCGGCACCATTTGATACGCCGATTGCAGGTAATTCGAAGGGCCGTCGCAAATACCGCGACCGCCGTGAATGTCCATCGCATCGTTGACGGCGCGGCGCATCTTCTCCGTCGTCTGATATTTCATCAGCGCCGAAATGACCGACGGCTTCTCGCCGCGCGCCACCATCGCCGCGGTCATCGCACGAGCGCCTTCGTTGACGTAAGCCGTCTCGATAATACGAACCAGCGGCTCCTCGACGCCTTCCATGCGCGACACCGGAAGTCCGAACTGCTTGCGAATGCGGGCATAAGCGGAGGTTACCCGCAGCATCGACTTGGCGCCGGCCGTTGCCGACGACGGCAAGGAAATGGCACGCCCCGCCGACAGACATTCCATCAGCATGCGCCAGCCGTTGCCGGCCATCGCCGCCCCGCCGATGATCCAATCGATCGGAATGAAAACGTCGCTGCCCCAGTTCGGGCCATTCGGGAACGCCGCGCCCGACGGCAGATGCCGCCGCCCGATATTGACGCCCGGATGATCGGCCGGGATCAGCGCCAGCGTAATGCCGATGTCTTCACCTTTGCCGAGCAGATTGTCTTCGTCGAAAAGCCGGAACGCCAGACCGACGAGTGTCGCCTTCGGGCCGAGCGTGATGTAGCGCTTTTCCCAAGAGAGCCGAACGCCGAGCGTCTCCTTGCCCTGATGCGTCCCGCGCGTCACGTAGCCGATGTCCCGCATGGTGGCGGCGTCGGACCCCGACGTCGGCCCGGTCAGCGAGAAGCACGGCACCTCCTCGCCCTTCGCCAAACGCGGCAGATAGTAATGCTTCTGTTCGTCGGTCCCGTATTTCTCGATAAGCTCACCCGGCCCGAGCGAATTCGGAACCATGACAATCGTGACCACGTCCGGCGAGCGCGAGGCGATCTTGCCGAGGATCAGCGACTGCGCCTGAGCCGAAAAGCCGAGGCCACCATGCTCCTTTGAAATCAGCATCCCGAGGAAGCCGTTGACCTTGACGAAATCCCAGATCTCGTCGGGGATTTCCCGCAGTGTATGACGAACCTGCCAATCGCTGATCATCCCGCAGAGTTCTTCCGTCGGTCCATCGAGGAAGGCCTGTTCCTCGGGCGAGAGCGTGATCGGCGGGATCGAGCGCAGCTTGTCCCAGTCCGGCGTGCCCGAAAACAGCTCCGCATCGAAACCGACTGTCCCGGCTTCGAGCGCCTGCGCTTCGGTGTCGGAAACTTTGGGGAGCATCTTGCGGATGGTCGCGAAGACCGGCGCGACGACGATTTTGCGGCGAACCGAGGGGATCGAGAGCACCGCCAGCGCCACGAACGGCAGCCATGCGACCAGCGTCCCGATGCTCATGCTTCCGCCGGTCGCCAGAAGCGTCAGGAGGCCCACTGCGGCGGCCCAGACCCAGAGGGGGGCACGGATCATCCCGAGCGCAAGAAAGCCGCCCAGCGCCAAAATCAGAAGAACAACGGCCAACATTTCCGAGCCTCCTCGTGCGAACCGCAGCTTGCCGCCACGCCCCCGGACAGGCGCCCCCGATTAGCACAAGGTGACGTATACGTCACCTTAACGACGTCGCCGTTAGGGCCGGGAACACCAAAAGACATTTAATCACGTTTGACCGCCGCCGCTAACCTTGGAAAGCAAGCGCACGCGCGCAGCCACCGGCGATGCTGCTCGAAAAATCTTAAAGACCTGAAACTTTACGGAGCAGCGGCGCGCGATCCTTCGCCGAACAGTTCCTCGACAGCCGACTGATACCACTCGCGGCTCTCACGGTTGACCTCACGGCGCAGGGCGTCGCTATCGTCCGGCTTCGAGACGAAAGGCTCCCTCTCCTC
>DATLJG010000113.1:0-3440 GCA_035538995.1 Hyphomicrobium sp.
CCTGCGCGAATTCGGATTCGATCTCGTCCAGGTCGTCGCGCGTTTTCGTAAGGGTTTGAGTACGGCTCATCATTCGATCTCCGAGGCGAGGCGCAGACCGGTGAATTGCCAGCGCTGATGGGGGTAGAAGAAATTGCGATACGTCGGCCGGGAATGGCCGCTGGGTGTCACGCAAGACGCGCCGCGCAGAACCTGCTGGCTCACCATGAATTTGCCGTTGTATTCCCCGATTGCGCCGAGCGGCGGCTTATATCCCGGATATGGGAGATAGGCGCTTGACGTCCATTGCCAGACGTCGCCGAACAGCTGCTTCGGCGTTTCGGTCTTTCCCGATTCAGCGCGCCGTACGCGCAGCGGTGCGTCATGGGCAACGCCGTGGAGCGCGTTGGCGCTCGTCGCGGCGGCCTCCCACTCGAATTCGGTCGGCAGCCGTTTGCCTGCCCAACGTGCGAATGCATCAGCCTCGTAATAGGACACCTGCGTGACAGGTTCGGCGGGTGCTACAGGCAGCAAGCCCTGCAGGGACATTTGAAACCATCCGGCGTCCGTTGCTTCCCAATAGAGCGGCGCCTGCCATTCCTCGCGATTGATCGTGGTCCAGCCATCGGCGAGCCAAAGAGAAGCGGTTTTGTATCCGCCGTCGCCAATAAATTGCAGCCATTCTGCATTGGTGACCAGGCGATCGGCGAGCTTGAAGGGATGCACGAGCGTGTCGTGAGACGGCACTTCGTTATCCCAGGAATAGCCCTCGCCCGCATGTCCGACGCGAGTGATGCCGCCTTCGTAATCGATCCAGCGAACGGGATCGGGTTGAGAGAGATCGACCTCGGCCGGCAGAGACTGGTATGCGGGCTTTAGCGGGCTCGTCGCGAACAGAGCAAGAATGTCGGTCAGCAGTAATTCCTGATGTTGCTGCTCGTGATTGATGCCGATTTCAAGCAGCCGCGAGACCTCGTTGCTTTGTCCCTGTTCGGTGGCCAAAAGCGACCGCAATGCATCATCGACGTGGGCGCGATATGCGAAGACACGCTCAGACGAGGGTCGCGTCAAAAGTCCGCGTTTCGGGCGCGGGTGACGTGGGCCTAGCGCCTCATAGTAAGAGTTGAAGCAATAATTGAAGGCATCGTCGAAAATCCGATATCCATCGAGATGCGGCTTTAAAACGAAATTTTCGAAGAACCACGTAACGTGCGCGAGATGCCACTTGGTTGGGCTGGCATCCTCCATCGCCTGCACGACCATGTCTTCCGGTGTGAGAGTCGCAGCGAGGGCCAGGGAGTGTTCGCGTGTTGCGAACAGCCGCTCTGATATTTCCGTCGGAAGGACCGGCGTCTCAGACCGCTTCTCCCGCGCTGCTGCTGACGTTCCTTGCATCGATCTTCTCCCTGCCCGATGCTATCCCAACGCATGATTGGGAGCATATGCGGCGTATCTGAATGGCCATTGTCGAGGTGCGCGAATAGCATTCTGCGCCTCGTGGTATTCGATTTGATGTTGGGGGATTGTCGGTGTGGTTGTTGCGTTCGTGACGACTGACCCAATGATGCCGTTGTGACTGGAAACGTCAACCCCCGATGGACGACGATTTTGAGACGCAATATGCGCGGGCGCGCAGCCGGAATTTACGAAAGCGCGATCGTTGATCTCGGGCTTTGCGACGTGTGGTCGTGTGGTGCACGAAACGCCGGAATCCAACACGCTTCACTTTCGGTTAGACGATGTTTCCGCGCCAATCTTGCCGAGCCGAGCGGCGCGCAGTCGATCGGGCCAAACGTTTGAGGGGGTGGGATCGTTCCAGCTGATACGCAATGTTCGTCCAGCTACGCCGTATTATTTTCTATAAATTCGACCTGCTTCGGGTCGAATGCGAGATGCCGGGCTATGCTGTGGACTGAAGGTAAAGGCGTCTCATAGCTCCAGACGGCGTTCTTTGCCGCCATGTCTCCGAATTGAAGCGAAAAATAGTGCGCATCGCCTTTGTACGGGCAGTGCGTTTTGGACTGCGATTTGGTTAGCAGCGTCATGTCGACGTCGGTACGAGGAATATAGGCGACCTGGGGATATGACGCCTCGTGGAGGGTGAGCGCATCCATCGTGTCGGCGACGACCTTGCCGTTCCAAACGACACGTAAACGGGCCGGATGTGGCACGATGCGGATCGGGTGATCGTTATCGGATTGCATCATGCTTCTCCTGTCCAATGGCCTTCGCCGCCATATGGGTAAGGTCTCGGTAACTTCAAATGCCATGCGCGATTCTGCTGTGCTCGGGGGGCTTGCTGAAGGCGTATACGTTGCTCGGTCTCTTGACGTTTCACGTTTTGCATCGCTTATGTCAGAAACCAGCCGGCCGGACGGCCGCTGCCGGATTTCGTTGTGGCGAAGTGAGCTCTAAAGGCTCGCAAGCAAAACATCCGGTGGAGGAAAGTCCGGGCTCCATGATGACGCGGTGGCGGCTAACGGCCGCCGGGGGCAACCCCAGGGAAAGTGCCACAGAAAACATACCGCCCGCCTTGGCTGCTCCGCAGCTTCGGCGTGGTAAGGGTGAAAAGGTGCGGTAAGAGCGCACCGCGCGTCTGGTAACAGGCGTGGCAGGGCAAACCCCACCGGGAGCAAGATCGAATAGGGGTGGGCACGCGGAGCGGGAAACCGCAGACGCAAGGCGCGTTATCACGCCTCTCGCCCGGGTTGATTGCACGAGGCGTCCTGGCAACAGGCGTCCCAGATGAATGGCCGTCGCGGAGGCAACTCCAGACAGAACCCGGCTTACAGGCCGGCTGGTATTTTCTTCACTCGCTCATGCGGATTTGCGCCAAGGGATCAGCATCGAAACGCGATGCTGGTAGCGCCGGTAGTCTTCTCCAAAGGCGCCGACCAAATCGCGTTCTTCCAAAAGAATGCCGATCAGGATGTATGCCGTCGTGCCAGCGGCAAACAGCAGATGTCCGATCGTCATCGTTGGCGTTGCCCAGAAGGCTAGGATGAAGCCGAAGTAAAGTGGATGGCGCACGAATTTGTAGAAAAGCGGCGTGCGAAATTTTGGCTCGGGCATCGCTTTGCCGGTGAGGTTGCTAGCGACTTGGTGCAAGCCGAACAACTCGAAATGATCGATCAAAAAAGTGCTGACCAGCACGATCGCCCAGCCGACGAGGGACAGAGCCAGCAGCGCATTTGCCAGCAGGGTATTGTCGATGTGCCAGACCACGGCGGGCATGGGGCGCCATAGCCAGAAGAGCAGGGCAAGCGCGAGACTGGATGCCAGTACGTAGGTGCTGCGCTCGACTGAAGGAGATACCCAGAGAGCCAACCATTGCTTGAACGGTTTACGCGCCATGACGCTGTGCTGAAGAGCGAAGATGAGCAGGAGCACGACGTTGACGGCGAATGCCTCACGGGCAGGTATGACTTCGCCCGAGTCGATGGTTTTGGGCACGATGACGT
>DATLJG010000114.1:0-2578 GCA_035538995.1 Hyphomicrobium sp.
CCGGAGTTAGGTCGTGAACCCCAACGACAGAAGCCAGCCAAGAAGCAGAACAAACGGCGCAATCAAGCCAATTAAGAAAACCACGCGCTGCCAAGGCTTTCGGAGAACGATGTCACCCTGCCGGACATTTTCCGCCCGGTAAATCTTGGGCGGCGGCCTAAGTTCTTCTCTCATCTCATCTGCTCCTGCTAACAAGCGCCGTGCAGCCTTGCTGCCGGAATCCGCCTCCCAACTAGGGAACGATACGCTCCCGCCGCCCGTTCCCTGCAGAAATCCCGATCCGTCGAACCAATTCCGGCATCCGAACCATTCGCGTGCTACAAGAAGAGTGTTGCGCACGTCGTCCATCGTTTCCCCGGCGCGAAATTATCTGAGGCCTCACATGCCTCCAAAGCCCGACGGCCCTCCGTATTCTTTCGGCCTTGCCGCCGCGCGCGACGAGATGGTTGAAACGCAGCTTCGGCGACGCGGCATTGACGACGAAACGCTATTGAACGCCATGCGACAGGTTCCGCGCGAAGCCTTCGTGCCGGAGGGTGCCGAGGAGTTCGCGTATGCCGACACGCCGCTTCGAATCGACGAAGGCCAAACGATTTCCCAGCCCTACATGGTCGCGGCCATGATCGCAGCAGCGGCCATCTCTCGCGGTGATCGCGTACTGGAGGTCGGCGGCGGCTCAGGCTACGCAGCGGCCGTGATAAGTCGCATTGCCGAGCGCGTATATGCGATCGAGCGGCATGCCTCATTGGCCGAAGCCGCAGCGCGCCGCCTTGAAAAGCTCGGCTATTCGAATGTCGAGATTCGGCATGGAGACGGAGCCAAAGGCTGGCCGGAATATGCGCCGTTTAACGCGATACTTGTGGCCGCCAGTGCCACCGACGTTCCTTCGCCCCTGCGCGAACAACTCGCAATCGGCGGCCGGTTGATCATTCCGGTCGAGCGTGGCACCCGTTTCCAGGTCCTGCGCCGCATCGTCCGCAAGAAAGCCGCCGATTTCGAGATCGATGATCTCGGCTCGGTGAAATTCGTACCATTGATCACCGGCGAAGATGGAGAATAGCGGCTCCGCCGTTGGATCAGCGGGCGAACAGAAACGTTTGGCGGCGATTTTGCCGGAAGCCAAACCATATCTCCCAATTTTCTTTAAGTTAATGTGCGAGCCCTATTAGAATATCTGAGCGGCTGCCATTCGTTTCGACGGATGCAACCCCCCAGCTGCGTTTAGAGTTTTTCTGCGGCGGCTGTCGTCCGTTAACTCAGCGATTGGCAATAATAACGTGCCGAGAACCCGCGCTAAGCTGCTCATTGCATTTGTGCTTGTCGCCGCTGCCGTGGGAGCCGGCGCTTGGGTTTATCGTGTCCACGTCGCCGAGGGGCAAAAGGCGAGCACAACGAAAGCTGAAACGAAGGTACCGGCGACGGTCGCAGTTGCCGAAAGAACCGATTTTCCCGTCTACCTCGATAGCCTTGGCGACGTGCAGGCCTGGAACACGGTCACCGTCCGCTCCCGCGTCGACGGCGAAATCATGAAGATCGCGTTCGATGAGGGGCAATTCGTCAAGCAAGGCGATCTGCTCGTCCAGCTCGATCCGCGGCCATTCCAAGCGGAACTCGATCAGGCGACTGCCAAGAAGGCGCAGGACGAAGCCAATCTCGTGAATATGCGTCGAGACCTCGAGCGCTTCCAGAAGGCCGGAACACTCGCCACGACACAGAAGCAGATCGACACGCAGCACTCTCTGGTTGCCCAGCAGGAAGCCCTCGTGAAAGCCGACGCCGGGGCGATAGACAACGCCCGCGTACAGCTCGGCTATACGACGATCCGCGCGCCGATTTCAGGCCGCGTTGGATTTCGCCTCGTCGATCAAGGCAACATCATCCACGCCGGAGACGTTGGTGGCGTCGCCACCATTGCACAGATTCAGCCGATCGCGGTCATCTTCACGGAGCCGGAAGAGGAGCTGCCGCGTATCCTCGAAGAACTCAAGGCCGGCCCATTGCAAGTCATGGCGCTGACGTCCGACGGCAAGCGCGTGCTCGGAAAAGGCGAGCTATCGCTGGTCAACAATCAGGTCGATATGACCACCGGGTCGATCAAGCTGAAGGCCAAGTTCGCCAATGAAGATAAAATTCTGTGGCCTGGCCTTTCGGTCGCAACGCGCCTGCTGATCACCACGCGAAAAAACGTCGTCGTCATTCCCGATGCCGCCGTTCAACGTGGTCCGGGATCGCTTTTCACATACGTTGTCGGCGCCGGCGACAAGATAGAGCGGCGCGACTTGAAGGTCGCGGAAATTCAGGACGGCAAAGCCGTAATCGAGCACGGCGTTGACCCTGGCGACCGCGTCGTCACCTCCGGGTATTACCGCTTGGAACCGGGATCAATTGTCGACCTTCCAAAAAATTCCGAAAAAGGCGATCAGAGGAAATCGGCACGCACCACGGTTTCAGGTCGAGATACAAAATCGCGGCCGGCGGAGGTCGAGTAAATGGAAAGCGGCGGCGTCTCAGGTCCGTTCATCCGTTTCCCGATCGCCACATCGCTCATCATGGTCGGCATTCTCTTCGTCGGCGTCGT
>DATLJG010000115.1:0-3549 GCA_035538995.1 Hyphomicrobium sp.
CTACGATACGATGGTCGGCGAACGGGGCTTGAAACTTTCCGGCGGCGAGAAGCAGCGCGTCGCGATCGCGCGCACCATTCTGAAGGCGCCGCCGATCCTCATCCTCGACGAAGCGACGAGTGCGCTCGACAGCCATACCGAGAAGGAAATTCAGGACGCGCTGGATCGCGTTTCGAAGGACCGGACGACGGTCGTCATCGCGCATCGTCTGTCGACGATCATCCACGCCGACACCATCCTTGTGCTTGAAGCGGGCCGCGTCGTCGAGCAAGGCACGCATGCCGAACTCATCGCGAAAAACGGACTCTATGCAAGTCTGTGGGCGCGTCAGCGGCAAGCGGAGAAGGCGCGCGAGGAATTGGCGCATGCCTTGGAGGAGGCGGGTGAAAGCAAGCGCGCGGTCGACGCGGCGCTGTTTGAGACCGAGCCGAACTGACCCCGAGACAGGGGTCGGGAAAACCTGTCCCGGGGTCGATGCGAGTTCCGGCGCGTGTCCCCCCAAGGGCGGCGCAGCGGAACTCGGTTCCGTTACGGAGTGACCTTCGCGACCTCCGCATCGAGTCTCTTCTTCGCCAGGCCCGTTGCCGAGAACTCCTTTATCGTGTCGAGGTTGACCGGCTTGCCGACCTGCACCAGCGCCACCATGCCCATGCCGTAGTGCGGCAGGCATTTGAAGACGTAAAGCCCTTCCTTTTCGGCCTTGAAAACCACGTCCTTGCTGAAGGCGCCCCGCACTTCCGGCGCCCCCTCGACCCACGCTCCCTTGACGCTTTCCGCGTTGTGGCCCTTGTCGGTCGGAACGAACTTCACGGTGTCGCCGACCTCGACCTTCACGAAGCTCGGCTGGAAAGCCATGCGATTGCCGGCATCGTCCTTGTTGAGCATTTCGATGATGTGTTCCGCCGCGAAACCCGCGCGCGGTAGTGCAAAGGCCGCCACCGTAATGCTGCTCGCCAGCAGGATCTGATGAGAGAGTTTCAAGGCGTCTTCCTCCGGTCGGATTATTGTTTCCATAAAAAGTATAGAATAAGCATGACGTCCACTCAAGATCGCCGGGGCGCTTGCGGCAGCGACGTAGCGAAGCAACCCGGCCGCTGCGACTGGCGGCGGGAGTTCCCGCAATCGAATAGAAAAAACGCCGGAAACTTATCCCCGGTGCTTCGGCGGCTGTTAGACTGCCCGCCAAGGTTCCTTGTTTCCAACCGGATGAAACGCAATTGGCCGCTGACGACGTCACTGCATTTTTGAAGAAGGTCGTGCTCGCCATTTGGCGTGCGGCGATCGTGGCGCTCTGGGTTGTGCGCGAGGTGTTGCGCACGGCGTGGAGGATTGTACGCGGACCATTGATTGCGGCGATGAATGTGGTCGCCGCGCTGATCGTCCTCTTCGAGGAATGGGGATGGCGGCCGCTCTCCGATCTTCTCGCTCGCCTCGCGAAATACGCGCCGATCGCTGCGGTCGAGCGCTGGATCGCCGGCCTTCCGCCCTACGCGGCGCTTGTCACCATCGCGCTGCCGACGACGCTGCTGTTGCCGTTGAAGCTCATTGCCGTCTGGCTGCTGGCCAATGAGCATTTCCTGACCGCGACGCTGCTGTTTCTCGGTGCCAAGGTGGCGTCAACGGCGTTGATCGCGCGTGTGTTCATCCTGACCAGGCCGGCGCTGATGCGGATCGGCTGGTTTGCGGTCGCCTACGATTGGTTCGTGCCGTGGAAGGACGCGCTGTTCGCGCAGATCCGGCAATCCTGGGTCTGGCGTTATGGCCGGATGGTGAAGACCCGCATCAAGCTCAACATCGCGCGCGCCTGGACGCGGACCAAGCCGCGCCTCGCCGCTCTCTGGCGCCGCTGGACGGATCGCGAACTGCCCCGGCTGCTGCGAAGTGATTCGCCAAATCCGTCGGCATACGCATCATCTTCCGCGACCCCGAACGGCTTGCCGCACAACGTCCAGCGATCGGAATTGCGTGATGCTTCGGACAAAATGTAGCGATTGCCGGTCAGTGCACGGCCTATGGTTGCTGACACGCAACAGAGCCTTTCGGGAAAGTAGCGAAGCGCACCATTCGCGATTGCTCGAATGTTGACTGTGAAGCTCCACTATTATCTTGTTGCCCTCATGGGGTTGTGAGGCTGTCCGGATCGGACCGTTTAGGTCGGTCGTTGCGGCGGTGCTATGGGGGACTTGAATGCAACGGATTTTGAAAGCCGGTGCCTTGCCGGCGCTGGCGCTCATGGCGTTCGGTGCCGTGAGCTCAGCGAGAGCCGACGACGCAGCCAACGGCGTCCCGGAAGATTCGATCGCACAAGGCTGGAACGATCCGGTGCGCGCCGCCTTCGCGCAGCGCGGCGTCCTCTATGGCCTCAACTATACCGGTGAGTACTACGACGTGACCTCCGGTGGCGTATCGCGCGGCTCGACCTATAACGGTCTCATCGAAACCTACGTCGATATCGACCTTCAGAAGATGTTGGGCTGGCGAGGCGCGACCATCCATGCCAATGCGTATTACGTTCACGGCATTGGCCCGACGACGAACACCGGCAGTATTTTTGCGGTCAGCAATCTCGAAGGTCTCGAAACCCTTCGCCTTGACGAACTCTGGCTCGAACAGTCGCTTTTCGACGATAAGCTGAAATTGAAGTTCGGCGCGATTGCAGCCGATACGGAGTTCTTCATCAGCGACACGGCTGCTGCTTTCTTGAACGGCACCTTCGGTTGGGCCGGTATTCTCGCGACCAACATGATCCAGGGCGGTCCCGCATATCCGCTGACGTCAATGGGCGCTCGCGCCGCCTTCGCGCCGACCGACAACCTCACCATTCTCGCGGGTATCTTCAACGGCAGTCCCGCCGATCCCTATGCTGACGATCCTCAGGCGAGCAACCGGCATGGCACCGACTTCCGCTTCGGCGATGGCGCGTTGCTGATCGTTGAGGGCGCGTTCAAATACGACGTCGGTTTGCCGGGGACGGTCAAGGTCGGCGGGTGGCGTCAGTTCGATGCTCCCGAAGGCATCTACTTCAACTTCAAGACCGGGGAGCCCCTCGAGCAGGACTCCGGGCTCTATGCGATCGTTGACCAACAAATTTGGAAGGGCGCCGACGGCCAGGCCGTAAGCATCTTCGGCCGCGTCTCGGGCAGCCCCAAAAATCACAGCTTGATGGATGCCTATTTCGATACCGGCGTCCTGTTCTCAGGGTTCGTGCCGGGCCGCGCCAACGATACATTCGGCGCCGCATTCGGATACGGCCAGATCTCGGCCGACGCTTTGAGATACGATCCCGACGCCGGATTCTCGGCCACGTATGAGTCCGTTCTCGAACTCAACTATAAGGCCGAGATCTGTAAGGGCATCACTTTGACGCCAGACTTCCAGTATTTCTGGAATCCCGGCGCCGTCACGGAAGTTGATCACGCCACGGTGTTCGGAGCCCGCGCCACGGTCAGCTACTGAGCGCACGAGGTTAGGCATCTCCCGCTTTAAGGAATTCGCCTTCTGGCGCCGCCCGCGTGGCTGCGCTAGGAGGCGTTTCCATGAGTGACGCAA
>DATLJG010000116.1:0-9785 GCA_035538995.1 Hyphomicrobium sp.
TCACATCGACGGCGATCCTTTCGACGCGCTGCTGATGTGGTGGATCGCGGCGCTGTTCGCGGGCGTGCTGCTGCGGTCCAACCCGGCGTTGGCGCTGGCTCTTGTGCTCGTCTGTGTCTGGTCGTTCACACAAGCGATCGATCGCAACGAGGTTTACTGGCCTTTTTTGGTCGGCTGGGGCGCGGTGTCGGCGGCATTCGTCTGGCAGCGCTGGCGCCCGGGACTGCATCTGTCAGCGTTGGCATTGACGATTTTCGTGATCATGCTCGGCTATCAGCTTGACGGCGGACATGATCATGGGCTGGTCGCGATCATCGGTGCGATTGCCGTCGCGGCACTGGTCGGCATCGAGAAAGCCTTGCCCGATACCGAGTCCTTGACCAGCCCGCTTCTCCCTTACGCGATCGTGGTGACCTTTGCCGGACTCTATGCACTGCAATTCCTGGAAAGTCCGACACTCGGGACACTCATCGGGCTCGCGGCGTTGACGCTCGTGGCGTTGCTCGCAGCGATCAGCTACGGCCTGGCGACCGACAATCGCGGGATATTGTGGCTCGGATATATCGGCTTCTCCATCGAGATCCTGTCGGTCTATTGGCAAACGGTCGGGTCGATCCTCGGAACGTCGCTGTTCTTCCTGATCGCCGCGCTGATCGTTACGGCGCTCGCATACATGGCGCTGCGCATCGCGCATCGCGGGCGGCCCAAGGAGATCGCGGCATGAGCGGACAGCGTCGCTATTTCTGGCCGTTGCTGATCGTCGTTGCCGTGGTGCAATCGGCGGCTTTGTTCAAGATCGTCTACGACAAGGACCATCTTCTAAAGATCGGTCGCGAGATTACGATGCCGGTGCAGCCGCTCGATCCGCGCGATGTCTTTCGCGGCGATTACGTGACGCTCGGGTACGACATCTCGACGTTGACCAAGGCGAAGGCGCCGACGGCAAAGTTGGACGGCTTGCTCCGCGGATCGACGGCGTTCGTGACGCTTACTCCGCAGCCCGGCGGGCAATGGTCCGTCAGTGGCGTCTCGGAGGACTTTCCAGCGCAAGTTCCGGCTTCCGATGTCGTCTTGAAAGGCCGGGTCAAGAGTGCCTGGGCGCGCGCCGATGGCTCCGAAAAAACGCTCAACGTGCGCTATGGCATCGAGACGTATTTCGTGCCTGAGGGCACCGGGCGCGACCTCGAAAGCAAGGTCCGGGAGCACAAGATCGAGGCGATCGTCGCGGTCGGGGCGGACGGGACGGCGGCGATCAAGGGGCTTGTCGTCGATGGCGAGCGGCACGTCGACCCGCCCCTGCTTTGAGGCTTCTGACTTCCGCCTGCACCTGCTATCAGGCGCCCGATATGCAACCCGGGAGGCGGACGTGACCATCAAGCGTTATGAAACTTCAGCCGTTTATTCGAAAATGACGGAAGCGAACGGCTTCATCTTCACCGCCGGCGTCATTCCGACCGATCTGTCGCGCGATGTAGAAGGCCAGACCGCAGAGGTTCTGACCGAGATCGACAGGCTTCTGGCGCTGGCCGGCAGCGATAAGTCGAAAGTCGTGCAGGCGACCGTCTGGCTCAATGACATCCGCAACCGTGACGGGATGAACAAGGCCTGGAGCGCCTGGCTCGGCGGCAAGGACGCTCCGGCCCGCGCCTGCGTCGAGGCGAAGGTCATCGATCCGCGCATGCTGGTCGAAATTTCGGTGGTCGCCGTCAAATAGGCACCCGCTCGTACAGCCAGAAATTTGTTTCAGCCCGCCGCGTCAGCCCCGACCGGCGGGCTGCCGCATCTGTGACTCGTTTGCCTCGTTCGCCTAAATTCGTGAAGGCCGACGATGACAACGCTTCGAACGGCGTTCTGAATCTGCAAGATATCCACAGGGGTTCGCCCCAAGGTCGTTTTCGGGGGGGTTCGACAATGACGACGACGGGATGCGTCCGGCTCGCGCTTATTGCGGCTGGAGTTTTGGTTTTTGCGGCGCCAGTGATGGCGGACGAGACGGGAATGGCGGCGATGCACGAGCAGAGGCGCGAACGCGGCCGGATCTGCTTCGTCGATCACTATCACTACGGATCGAGCGCAGGGCAGCCTTCCAAGCGCGCCGCTGTCGTGATGGCGGTCAAATCTTGGGCGGGCTTCACAGATTTCGAGTACGGCTCGCTTTGGGCACACTGGGGCCGTGCCGCCAGCAAAAAGGTCAAGTGCGGCCAGACCGGCATTGGTGGGCCGTGGAGTTGCGATATCAGCGCACGTCCGTGCCGCTGATCGGCTGACGTCACTTATCTGATCGAGGCTAGTGGCTGCGCTCCGGCGTGGCCTCTTTGCCGTTTGCGGCGTCCCGTAATTTTTATCGGCGGGTCAACACGCCAGAGAAAACGCGGCGGATGAGCGACGCGATCCAGCGGATCAGAAAGAGCTGGATCATCGTTCCGATCACGCCCCGGTTTGATCCCAGCACGCTGCCGAAGATCGAACGGATGATGTCCTCCAGCGAGCCTCCGCCGCCGGGAGCTTGCTGACCTCCGCGGCGGAGGATATCGGGAAGGCGTTCGTAGGGATTTTGCGCCTCGGGATATTGGCGTGACGAGCGTCCGATGCCGGGGATGTTGTCGCCGGGAATGGGCAGCGGCTGTCCGGGATTTATCGGCTTTCGCGGAGCCGGCTGCGACGGCGATGACGCAGATCGGTCGTCCGTGTTCCATTCGTTCGGAACGCCGCCAGAGGGAATCGTATCTCCCGGCATCGGAAGCGGACTGCCGCCGGCGCCGACGAGGCCCGGTACTGCGCGCACGACTTTGTCCAACGCAGGCTGCGCTTGCCTCTGAAGTTCGGCGACGACCAAGCTCGCGACGGCAGGGAGCAATTTCTCCACGGTGCCGGTGTCGAGATCCGAGCGCGAAGCCGTGCGCGCCGCTATCTTTCTGCTGATGTGTTTGTTGCCGATGAGAACGTCGAGGATTTGATTGCCGTCGGCGATCGCCTCGGGCGTGGCGAGTGCTTTCGGGTCCGCGAGTGCCGATGCTGCTGCCGGATTGGTGACCAGCGCGGCAACGTCGGCGACGCCACCGCGAGAAAGCATGCTGCGTTGAATGCGGGCGGATACCGCATCGGTCAACGAGCTGACGGCAGCATTCGCCTTGTCATCATCGATGTTAAAAGCCCGCGCAACTTGATTGATGATCTGCTGGCCTTCGGGGCTTCTGAGGCTTGCTTCAATCGTCACGCTCGTCTCTCCGCCGCTATCACATGCACGGAGGATTTCTAGCACGGACCGCTTTCTTCGCCAGCCTTTGCTCTATTACGCTGCGATGAGAAAAAATCGCGTTTTATCATTCATAGGCTGTTCATACATATCGGCCTCTAGTTTGCGCGTGGTGTGAGAACGCGCAAACCTTCCCTCGAACCTCTCGTGCAACCGGGGTGGCGCTTCTGGCGTTAGAAACTCGCGTAGCGACCCGTCCGACGGATGGATGCCGAATGTGGAGAGTTCCATGCGAAAATTACTGATGTCATTGTCCGTGGTGGGCGGACTTTTGTTTGCAGGCACGCCGTCGGTTCCGGCACAAGCGGCGGCTGGATTGACGGCGGCGCCGATCGCCAAGACGGGTGTCGTCACGAAAGCACGCTGGCGAAGAGGATGGGGTCATCGCGGATGGCACCGCGGCTGGCGTCATCGCGGGTGGGGCTGGCGTCATCATCGCCGCTGGTGGCGTTATGGCATTGGCTGGGGTTGGCCCTACTACGGATATGGATATTATAATCCCGGCTATTACTATGGCGGCTATTACGGCTACGGCCGGGGTTGGGGCTATCGCCATCATCGGCACTGGCGGCATCGCGGCTGGCGTCGCGGCGGCTGGGGCCATCATCGTGGCTGGGGTCATCGCGGATGGCGCGGCGGACATCATCACCGCCACCGGTAGCATCTCCGACGAAAGTCCCTGAATACTGTGTGCTTTAAGCGGCCCCGGGCATAATTGCCCGCCGGGCCGCTTTTTCTTGGTTCAAGTCTGCCGTGCCCATGTTGCAACGCATTGGCTATTTTGGCATGGTCCGCCGCGACTTTCGGTGAGGGAGTCTGTCTAGGGAGCAGTCGGATTCTGCCCTCCCGGTGGGATCTGCGTGCGCGAATAAGAAGCGGGCCAAAAAGGACCACTCCATGAGCAACATACTTTGGGGGATTATCGCCTGCGGGGCGTTGGCGATCCTCTACGCATTCATCACGTCAAACTTCGTTCTCAGCGCCGATCAGGGCAACGCCCGCATGCAAGAAATTGCTGCGGCCGTCCGGGAAGGCGCGCAGGCGTATCTCAGCCGCCAGTACAGGACGATCGCGATCGTCGGTGTGGTCATTTTCGTTTTGGCGTGGCTTCTGCTCGGACCGCTTCAAGCCTTCGGTTTCCTGATCGGTGCGATTCTCTCGGGGCTGGCGGGCTTCATCGGCATGAATGTGTCCGTGCGCGCGAACGTAAGAACGGCGCAGGCGGCCACCGTTTCGCTGGGTAAAGGGCTCGACATCGCATTCAAGTCGGGTGCGATCACCGGGATGCTGGTTGCCGGTTTGGCGCTGCTCGGCGTTGCCGGCTACTACGCATTTCTCACCGGCGGCCTCGGCTTTGCGCCGGGCGATCGCGAGGTCGTCGATGCTCTCGTCTCGCTTGGCTTCGGTGCGTCGCTGATCTCGATCTTCGCGCGTCTCGGCGGCGGCATCTTCACCAAAGGCGCCGACGTCGGCGGTGACCTCGTCGGCAAGGTCGAAGCTGGAATTCCGGAAGACGATCCTCGCAACCCGGCAACGATCGCGGACAATGTCGGCGATAACGTCGGCGACTGCGCCGGCATGGCGGCCGACCTGTTCGAAACCTACGCGGTGACGGTCGTCGCCACGATGGTGCTGGCGGCAATCTTCTTTGCCGGTCAGCCGAACCTCGCGGCGTTGATGCTCTATCCTCTCGCGATTTGCGCAGCCTGCGTCGTGACGTCGATCGTTGGTACGTATTTCGTCAAGCTCGGCACCAACGGTTCGATCATGGGGGCGCTCTATCGCGGTGTTATCGCGTCAGGCGTGCTGTCGATCGCCGGTCTGTGGGTGGCGACGCAGTATGTGCTCGGCGGGTTCGGCGATGTCGGGACGGCCGCAGGACAGACGATCTCGGGCTGGAACCTGTTTCTCTGCGGCCTCGTCGGTTTGGCTCTGACGGGTCTTATCGTCTGGATCACCGAATACTACACGGGCATCGGATATCGTCCGGTGAAATCGATCAGCCAGGCTTCGGTCACGGGACACGGCACGAACGTCATTCAGGGTCTCGCGGTTTCGCTCGAAGCCTGCGCTCTGCCGACGTTGGCGATCGTGGCCAGCATCATCGCGACGTATCAGCTGAGCGGTCTTTTCGGAACGGCGATCGCGACGACGACGATGCTCGGACTCGCCGGCATGATCGTTGCTCTCGATGCCTTCGGTCCGGTGACGGACAATGCGGGCGGCATCGCCGAAATGGCCGGGCTGCCGAAGGAGGTTCGCCGTTCGACGGACGCTCTCGATGCGGTCGGCAATACGACGAAAGCCGTGACCAAAGGTTACGCGATCGGTTCGGCGGGCCTCGGCGCGCTGGTTCTGTTCGCGGCCTACAACTACGACCTGCATCACTTCATCGACGAAGCAAACAAGGCGGGCGCGACGGGCTACCAGTTCTTCAAGGACGTGGAAGTCAACTTCGGTCTTGAGAACCCGTATGTCGTCGCAGGGCTGCTGCTCGGCGGTCTGATCCCGTTCCTGTTCGGCGGTCTCGCCATGACGGCGGTTGGTCGTGCGGGCGGCGCCATCGTGCTCGAGGTTCGCCGTCAGTTCAAAGCGAAGCCCGGCATCATGAAGGGCACCGAGAAGCCGGACTACGCGGCGGCGGTCGATCTTCTAACCCGGGCGGCGATCAAGGAGATGATCATTCCGTCCTTGCTGCCGGTGCTCTCGCCAATCGTGCTGTTCATCGTCGTGAACGCGATTGCGGGCAAAGGCGCGGCGTTCTCGGCGGTCGGTGCGATGCTGCTCGGTGTCATCGTCACCGGCATCTTCGTTGCGATTTCCATGACGTCGGGCGGCGGAGCCTGGGATAACGCCAAGAAGAGCTTCGAAGACGGTTTTGTCGATGTCGATGGCGTCAAGCACGTCAAAGGGTCCGAGGCGCACAAGGCATCGGTCACGGGCGACACGGTCGGCGATCCTTACAAGGACACCGCCGGTCCGGCCGTCAACCCGGCCATCAAGATCACCAACATCGTGGCGCTGCTGTTGCTCGCGGTGCTTGCGCACTGGTGATCGCAAGCGAGCTGAAACGAGGCGAAGGGCTCCGGATCATTCCGGGGCCCTTTGCTTTTTGGCGTCCAACGGGACGCGGAATTGCAGATTCCGATCAGCCGACGAGATTGGGATCTTCGCTGTCGTGACTATGCCCGATCGCGGCGAGCAGTCGCTTGTCGAGCCGATCGGGCCTCAGAATGACCTTCTGAGAATGCACGTCCTTGACTGCCGAGCGCGGCACGACGAATTCGCCAGCATTCTCGACGTAGATCACGATCGACGTGGGATCGACTTCGCGAACGGCGCCGATGCCATCCTGGCCGTCGGCGATGAAGGCCATGAAGCCTTCCTGAATGTCTTCGCTCATACTGATACTCGCGCTGGTTGAAGCCCTAATATAGCGCGTTGAAGCGAAAATCTAAGCTCTGATGCGAATGGCTCGGGCGGAGGATGCGCGAAGTCCGCCGGATGCCTAACGGCCTCCGGCGGATCACCTAGTTTCCGAAGGCGCTGCCGGCACCGAAGAGCTGCTGTTTTCCGAGGTTGCGGAACAGCTGTTTCAGGATGCCTTCGTCCTTGCCGCCAGGCGCGGGCGTCGTGCGGCTGACGAAGTCGAAGACCTTGCCGTCCTTCAGGCCATAGTTGGCGACCTTATCGACCGTTCCGCCGCCGTTGAAATAGACGGCGACGACCTGACGGTCCTGCTCGGTCGGCAAGAAGAACGAGGCCTGCTTGTCGGTGCTCGAGATGTAATAGAACGCGCGTCCATCACCGACGACGGCGGTCGTCGCGGGCGTGCCAAGGGCGGCGCGCACCTGATCCTGGCTCATACCGGGCTGCACGGCCTGCAGGTCGGTTTCCGTGAAAATCTGGCCGTGGCGCGTAATGGTACCACCGCAGCCGGCAAGCGCGACAAGCCACGCAAGAGCGAACAGACGGCAGAACGCCGTTCCGAACCGTGTGACCTTGCCATGCTGTCGCATTCGACCCTTCACTCGTTGAGAATCGCTTCGTTCTCTCGTGCGGTGTGTTTAGAATGTGCATCAAAGGCGGGCAACAGCGAGCCTGGGCCGCCGCCAATCACCATCCCCAGACATTTGCATCAGTCCACGGCGAGGACCCTTTCAAGCATGTTGCAATGGTTCAAGCGCCGCGCTGAAGCTGGCCGCACAGCAGAAGAGCTTTATGGCAGCGTCGTGACCGCAGCGCGGCAAGCGGCTTTTTACAGGGACTTAGGCGTTCCGGACACACCGGAAGGCCGCTTTGAATTGATCGCCCTGCACCTTTTTCTCGCTGTGGAAAATCTGAAGCAGAAGGGGACGGATACGGCCGCTCTCTTGCAACGCACGATTGAAGTCTTCGTTACCGACATGGACGACTGCATGCGCGAGATGGGTGTCGGAGATATGGCGGTCGGAAAAAAAGTCAAACGCGCGGCGGCGGCTTTTTACGAACGCGCCGGTGCTTATCGGCAGGGGCTCGCCAGCGGCGGGCCGGATCTTGAGAACAGCATCGCGCGTTATGTTTTCGGTGGAGAAACGGCGGCTGGTGCCGCGCCGCTGGCGCGGTATATGCGTGCCGTCTCGGTTGCGCTCTCGACGGAGCCGTTCGATACGTTGATTGCACGCGGACAACTTGACCGCCTTCTGAGCAATTGTGGAAGCGAGACGCCGTGACCGAGCATCTGAACAACTGGACGCACAACGCAACCGATATTCCGGCTGGCGGCCTCGATCGTGAACGGCAGGCGACGGACGCCGAGTGCGCGGCGCTCGCGAAAGACCTCGATCTGCTGAAGTTGGACCAGCTGACGGCGCGCTATTGCATCAAGGCCGTTGCGGGCGGCGGGTATCGCCTTGCCGGACGTGTTGCCTGCGCGGTCGAGCAGGCGTGCGTCGTGACACTCGAACCGGTCGCCAGCAAAATCGAGGCACCGTTCGATGTGGAGTTCCGGCCGCAGATTGAATCCGCGGACAATGATGAAGACGCCAGCGTGCTCGCCGGTCCCGACTTCGATATCATGGAACGGGGTGTCATTCCGGTCGGGCGCATCGTTTTCGAGACGCTCTCGGGCTCGCTCGATCCCTATCCGCGGCGGCCGGATGCGGCCTTCGACTGGCGCGACCCGGAGCAGGGCGAGCCCGAAAAAACGAGCCCTTTCGCCGCGTTATCAAAGCTGAAGACCAAAGAATGACGATACCTGCGGCAACCGTGCATGAGCCGCGATTTCGTCTTGTTCGAGAAGTTCAAAAGTCTATGGTCGCGACAAATTTCGGGGTTAACTAAGGCCTGGGGCCGGGTTCGACGCGCTTGCGCGCCGGAAACGATTAGACGGGCGAAGCGGCAAGCATGGCGAGCCCAAAAACAATCGCACTCGATGCAATGGGCGGAGATCATGGACCGGAGGTCCTGGTCCCCGGCGCGGCGCTATCGCTCGAACGACAGCCGTCCGCGAGCTTCATTTTTTTCGGCCAGCAGCCGCGCGTCGAGGCTGTTCTTATGCAGCATCCAGCGCTCGCGGCGCGGTCACGCATCGTGCATACCGATCACGTGATCTCGATGGATGAGAAGCCGAGCCAGGCGTTGCGCCGTGGCAAGGGTTCGAGCATGTGGCTGTGTCTCGAAGCGGTGAAGTCGGGCGAGGCCGATGCCGCCGTATCGGCGGGCAACACCGGCGCGTTGATGGCGATCTCCAAGCTCGTGTTGCGGCCGATCGCGGGCATCGAGCGGCCAGCCATCGCGGCCCTGTGGCCGACCGTCAAATCGGAAAGCATCGTTCTCGACGTCGGCGCCAACATCGGTGCAACATCGGCGCAGCTTACCGACTATGCGCTGATGGGCGCGGCGATGGCGCGAGCGGTTTTTCACATCGAGCGGCCTTCGGTCGGACTGATGAATGTCGGCACCGAAGAGATGAAAGGCAACGAAGACGTGAAGGCGGCACATGCGCTGCTGAAGTCGGCGGACGCTCTGCCTCTCGAATACAAAGGCTTCATCGAGGGCGACCAGATCGGGCAGGGCGCCGTCGATGTCGTCGTCGTCGAAGGCTTCGCCGGCAACATCGCGCTCAAGACCGCGGAAGGCACGGCGCGGCAGATCGGGACCTACCTCAGATCGGCGATGACAAGTTCGTTAATGAGTAAACTCGGGGCCGTGTTCGCGCAGGGCGGTTTCCGGATTCTTAAGGAAAAAATGGACCCCCGGCGGGTTAATGGGGGCACCTTTCTGGGGCTTAACGGCATTGCGGTGAAGAGCCACGGCGGCACCGATGCCTTTGGATTTGCGAGCGCTGTCGATCTTGCTTACGAAATGGCCGACTCCGGTCTGATCGCGCGCCTGACGGCCGACATCGACGGTTTCCATCATCGGCTGTCGGCGGCCGGTACCGGCGGTGTCCCGCCTGGCCGTTCTGCTGGCGGCGCGCTCGGAAAGGTTTAGGCGTGGTCGCAGTTCTCCGTTCCGTCATTCGCGGCGTCGGTGCGCATTTGCCGAA
>DATLJG010000117.1:0-4445 GCA_035538995.1 Hyphomicrobium sp.
GGGTTCGCGTTGGTCTACGCGCTCTTATTGGCACGTTTTGATCTGTGGAAGTCGCCCAGCGAAACGGAGTACGGCGCACTTTCGAAAGATGCGCGGGCCTGGCTCTATCTCCAGCCTCTGCATATCGACCCCGTCAATGACTCTGTCCGGATGCGCATCAGCGTCGTGCCCGACCCGTCTCTTGCTGATCCTGCAACGATTGCCGATCGCGATTATCTTCTCAAGATTAGTCGGGGCAAGCAGGTCGAGCACGTTGAGATACGAGCCAATCAACCGCTTCCCGAAGTCACCTTCGACATTGATCTGGATGAAGGAGATATTCGCGACTATCCGTTAGATCACTATCTGGCGACGATAGGATTTTCGGCAAGCGAGCGGACCCAAGATGGTCGCGAGCGTTCGTTGCCGATCCATATCACCGCGTGGGAGGGCATCCTGGGCTTCAGCGTTACGGGTCATAACGCGGAGACGCAGCGGCCCGGCGAAATTCGGCTCCAGTTCTCGGTCCGCCGCTCGGGAGCTGTCGTGTTTTTTGGGATTGCGATCTATGCTGCCATGATGGTGATGGCGATTTGTGTGCTGGTCGTCGGTGTCCTTTTATTTCTAGGTGTACGAAGCATTGATGTTGCGTTGCTTGGTGCGTTTGGCGCCATGATCTTTGCGCTTCCGGCGTTACGCCACGCATTGCCGGGCGCGCCGCCTTTGGGCGTCCGCGCCGATATTCTCATCTTCTTTTGGGCAGAGCTGGTGGCCATAATTGCGCTGTGCCTTTTCGTCTTGGCTTGGGTACGTCGCGGCCCAAGACCCACAGCTTAGTCACCCTGGTTTCGGTTCAGGTGCGCGCAGATATGGCTGGGTGGTTTGCCGAAACCGGTCGCATTCCAAAAAAATGGCGCAGATCTTTCGATCCGCGCCATGTCCTTCAAATCCCGCACGAGGTTACGGCAGAGCCCAAACGGTCAACGAGCCGCCGAGAGCCGTGTAGTTGGCGAGGGACGTGTAGCCGCCCACCGCGCCAAGCCCATCGGTCGGATTCGTCAGTCCCGCGGCGAGGCCGATGCCGGCCCATCCGCCGACGCCCGAGAAGACGCCGATATATTGCTTGCCGTTGTGTTCGTACGTAAACACATTGCCGATGACCCCGGACGGCGTCTTGTATTTGTAAAGCTCCTTGCCGTCCTTCTGATCGACACACTTGAAGTAGCCTTCGAGCGTGCCGTAGCAAGCGATCCCGCCGGCCGTTGTGAGCGCACCTGACCAGACCGAGAACTTCTCAGGGTTCGACCACACAATCTTACCCTTGCTGGCGTCCCAAGCGATGAAGTTCCCCATGTGACCCTCCTGGCCTTTCGGCGGGTACATCGAGACCGTCGCTCCGACGTAGGGCTGGCCCGCCGTGTACGAGACCTTGAACGGCTCATAATCCATGCACACGTGGTTGGTCGGCACATAGAAGAGACCCGTCAACGGAGAATACGAAGCCGGTTGCTCGTCTTTTGCGCCGAGCGCCGCGGGACAGATGTCCTTCGTGTTGACATCTTGGCCGCCGTGGAACGGCGATTTGGCATCAACCACCTTCGGCCGCCCGTAGGTTGCGCTCTTGGGATCGAGGTCGATGCCAGACGTCCAGTTGACGACCGGATCGAACTTCTCCGCCACCAGTGGAATGCCCGTCTTGCGGTCCAGAGTGTAGGCAATTCCATTGCGGTCGAAGTGGATGAGCACGTCATGCTTCTGGCCTTTGACGTCGAGGTTATCGACGAGGATCATCTCGTTGACACCGTCATAGTCCCACTGATCGAACGGCGTCATCTGATAAGCCCACTTTGCAACACCCGTGTCGGGGTCGCGAGCGAAGATGGTCATGGTCCACTTCTGATCGATAGGCTTGCCGTCCGGACCTGCACGTTGCACGGAGTTCCACGTGCCTGGATTGGCCGTCCCATAGTAGATCAGGTTGAGCTTGGGATCGTACGAGTACCAGCCCCAGGTCGAACCGCCGCCGATCTTCCACTCATCGCCATTCCAGGTTTTCAGTGAGCTGTCCTTGCCGATGGGTTTGCCGAGCGACGTCGTTTTTTCCGGGTCAACAAGGATGTCGTGATCCGAGCCGGTCGTGTAAGCGCGCCATGCGAGCTTGCCATCCGAGATGTTGTAGGCCGTCAGGCGCCCACGTATCCCGAACTCGGCGCCCGAGATGCCGACGATGACCTTATCCTTGACGATCAGCGGCGCGCTTGTGCCAGTCTCGCCCTTCTTCGGATCGCCGTTGACGACTTTCCAAAGCTCCTTGCCAGTCTTGGCATCGAGCGCGACGAGCGTGGTGTCCGCCTGATAAAGGAAAATTTTGCCATCAGCATATTGGACGCCGCGATTGACGGTATCGCAGCACATGACGGGAATGACGGAAGGATC
This sequence comes from Hyphomicrobium sp., assembly GCA_035538995.1. GTDB lineage: Bacteria > Pseudomonadota > Alphaproteobacteria > Rhizobiales > Hyphomicrobiaceae > Hyphomicrobium_B. Next base: position 2,416 of record DATLJG010000117.1, read on the forward strand.
CTGCTTGGGCGAGTATTTCCAAACGATCTTCTGTTCATCATCGAGATTGAGCGCATAGACGATATTCGGAAACGGCGTCGTCAAATACATCATGTTGCCGATGACGAGCGGCGATCCCTCATGGCCTCTGAGGACGCCAGTCGAGAAACTCCATGCCGTCCGCAGCGAGCCGACATTTTTCGTATTGATTTGATCGAGCTTGGAGTATCGCTGATTAGCATAATCACCTTGCTGCATAGCCCAGTTCTGCGGATTTTTGACGGCTTTCAGCACGCTGTCATTCGCCAGGGCTGGTTGCGCAGCGAGGGCGAGAAGGCCCAGCCCGCAAGTTATCGTGGATATTCGCATTTCTTTCTCCATAACGCAGTGCTGCCCGTCAGCCGATGGAAGTGAGGCTCGGCCCCGCGCTATCCAGAAGCGCTGAAATGGCCACCTCGAATTGGGAGAGGAAGATTGGTATCTTCGATTATTTGAGAGATATTGCGTTGGTTTCTCCTGCATAGCTCACGCGCCAAATTCGCCCCTGAACCTCATATGTCTTTCGCGCTTTGAGATTAAAGTCATGCTCCGCCACTAAACATACATTCAAAATACATTTTTTCGTGACAGGGCTTCGTCGGCTCTATGAGTCGCCGAATCCAGATGCGCGCGTAGAGCCGGATTTGCTGCGGTTTGCACATCATCTAACTGTTCTGTCGCGCCCGCATATAAACATTCATTGACAATCTATATTTACGGGCGCACCTTGTTTGCGGGCTGTATCACGCTCGTCGAAAGGAGCAGCCTGTGCGGCGTTTGCGTGGTCGAGATTCTCCAGGCTGGCGGCGCTTCAATGGTTTCCTGCATCGCTAGTCGAAATACGTATCGCTAGAGGACGTATGGAGGAGCGCAACCGGATGTCGATGATCCCGAAAGAAATTCCGCCGGGACTTGAGGCCTATGCCAGATCGCCGGATTTCACGCCCGATGATCTACCCCCGCGCTTGCAGACGGCGCATTCGACCAAGGCCGGCACCTGGGGACTTCTCCGGGTTCTCGAAGGCAAGATTCTTTATCAACTGGAGTCCCCATACGAAGGCGAGCAACTGGCCGCCGCCGGTGAATGTATCGTCATCGAATCGGAGGTGCCGCATCACGTTGAGTTCGTCGAGCGAGGTCGCTTTTTTATCGAATTTTACCGGCGCGCTGATATGATTTGAGGATGAGAATCCGATGCATGTCAAAATTACAGACGGCGATATCGTGGTTGATGCCGCGCTGATAGCCGAGGTGTTAGACATTCCGCTCGATGACGTGCGGACGCTCATGCACGCCAAAGAAATTACCACCATCTGCGAAAAAGGCGTCGACGCGGATGAGGGTGAATACCGGTTGAGTTTCTTCTCTCGTAGCCGCCGTGCATATCTTTACGTCGATACGGGCGGGCGCATATTGCGGAGGTCGATCATCGACTTTGGCGCACGCCCTTTGCCCGCCTCGATGCATGGCGCTCGAACCGGCGGTTGAGCCAGGCGGCTTCCCGCAATGGCGAAACCGATAAATTGAGGATTGGGGAATTGAAACTCTCTCTTTACGCCGACTACGCGCTCCGCGTTTTGATGTTTGCCGGCCTGAAAGGCAACGAAGATCTGTCGACGGTGAGTGAAATTGCCGACCATTTTGATATATCGCGAAGCCACTTGACGAAGGTCGTGCACGAGCTCGGCAAGCTCGGATACATCGAGACGATTCAAGGCAAGAACGGCGGCTTCCGGCTCGGGAAAAAGCCGAAGCAAATTAACATCGGTATGGTCGTTCGCAAAACCGAGAAGGACTTGGCCGTCATAGGCTGCCTGCAAGAAGCCAACTATTGCCCCATCCAGCCGTCGTGCGTTCTGCGGCGCGCATTGAATGAGGCAACAAATGCTTTCCTCTCTATCCTCGATGCCTATTCGCTGGAGGATCTACTTCGGCCGTCGCATTCGCTCGCGAAGTTGCTCGCAATTGACGCGGCCCATGAATGACGCGCATTGGCGACTTGCAAACTCAAG
>DATLJG010000118.1:0-27918 GCA_035538995.1 Hyphomicrobium sp.
TATGCGCGCTTGAAGAGCGCGTTGATGGGCAAGGAAGTCGCCAAGGGTCCGCGCGGTGCGCGCAAGGGCACCACGATCGACGACGCGATCCTCGACGACATCCCCCGCAGCCAGTGGTGGGAAATCGGTCTCGCCAACGAAAAGGCGCAGGCCGAGGTCGAAGCCATCCAGAAGCAGTACGAAGACGCCAAGAAGGGTCTCGGACTTCGCTTCGCCGATAAGGTCGACAAGCTGCAGCGCGGCGACGAGCTGCCGCCGGGCGTCATGAAGATGGTCAAGGTCTTCGTCGCCGTGAAGCGCAAGATCCAGCCGGGCGACAAGATGGCCGGCCGTCACGGCAACAAGGGCGTCGTGTCGATGATCGTCCCGTCGGAAGACATGCCGTTCCTCGAAGACGGTACGCCGGTCGACGTCGTTCTGAACCCGCTCGGCGTGCCGAGCCGCATGAACGTCGGACAGATCCTTGAGACGCACTTGGGTTGGGCGTGCCGCGGCCTTGGGCGTCTGATCGACGACGCACTTCATCAGTTCCACGAGAGTGGGCAGGCGAAGGCGCTGCGCGACCAGATGACGAAGGTCTACGGCGACGAGATCAAACCGACGATCAAGGACGACGAACTGGCAGGTCTCGCCGAGAACCTCAAGACGGGCGTGCCGATCGCGACGCCGGTCTTCGATGGCGCTCGTGAGAAGGACATCGTCGAGATGTTGCAGCTTGCTGGCTTCGACACGTCGGGTCAGGTGACGCTGCATGACGGACGTACGGGCGAGCCGTTCGATCGCAAGGTCACGGTCGGCTACAAGTACATCCTGAAGCTGCACCACCTTGTCGACGACAAGATCCATGCGCGTTCGATCGGTCCTTACTCGCTCGTCACCCAGCAGCCGCTCGGTGGCAAGGCGCAGTTCGGCGGTCAGCGTTTCGGCGAAATGGAGGTCTGGGCGCTCGAAGCTTACGGCGCCGCCTACACGCTGCAGGAAATGCTGACGGTGAAATCCGACGACGTCGCTGGCCGCACCAAGGTCTACGAGGCGATCGTGCGCGGCGACGATGCGTTCGAAGCCGGCGTGCCGGAGAGCTTCAACGTGCTCGTCAAGGAAATGCGCGCGCTGGGTCTCAACGTCGAACTGGTCAACAGCGAGGCGCCCCCCGCCGAGACCGAGGACGCGGAGCCCGAGTCCGAAGCACCTCAAGCGCAGCTGCCGCCAGCAGCGGAATAACAAAACACAAACGGCCTCCGACCTCGATTTCGAGGCGGAGGTCATTGCGACGCGACCATTCTTGTCCACGGGACCGGCCATCCCACCGGTTCCATGAGGAGACAGCCGATGAACGAAATTTCCAATATCTTTAAATCGCAGGCTCCGGTCCCGACCTTCGACCAAATCCGTATCTCGATCGCATCGCCCGAGGACATCCTGTCCTGGTCGTATGGTGAGATCAAAAAGCCCGAGACGATCAACTACCGCACGTTCAAGCCGGAGCGTGATGGTCTGTTCTGCGCCCGCATCTTCGGACCGATCAAGGACTACGAATGCTTGTGCGGCAAGTACAAGCGCATGAAGTACAAGGGCCTGATCTGCGAAAAGTGCGGCGTCGAAGTGACCCTCGCGAAGGTTCGCCGTGAGCGCATGGGCCATATCGAGCTGGCCGCGCCGGTCGCGCACATCTGGTTCCTGAAGTCGCTGCCCTCGCGCATCGGCTTGCTGATGGACATGGCGCTGAAGGATCTTGAGCGCGTTCTCTACTTCGAGAACTACATCGTCATCGAGCCAGGCACGACGCCGTTCTCAGAGAAGCAGCTGCTCACGGAAGAGCAGTACAACCAGGCGATCGAGGAATACGGCCCCGACACGTTCACCGCCGGCATCGGTGCCGAGGCGATCCGCGAGTTGCTGTCCGCGATGGACCTGCCGAAGATCGCTATTGATCTGCGCCAGGAAATCGCCGAGGCGACCACGGAACTGAAGCCGAAGAAGCTCGGCAAGCGCCTCAAGGTCATCGAAGCGTTCATGGAATCGGGCAACCGCCCCGAGTGGATGATCCTGACGCAGGTTCCGGTCATTCCGCCGGAACTGCGCCCGCTCGTGCCGCTCGATGGTGGCCGCTTCGCGACGTCCGACCTCAACGATCTCTATCGCCGCGTCATCAACCGCAACAACCGCTTGAAGCGGCTGATGGAGCTGCGTGCACCCGACATCATCATCCGCAACGAGAAGCGCATGCTTCAGGAAGCGGTCGATGCGCTGTTCGATAACGGCCGCCGCGGCCGCGTCATCACCGGCGCCAACAAGCGTCCGCTGAAGTCGCTCGCCGATATGCTGAAGGGCAAGCAGGGCCGCTTCCGCCAGAACCTGCTCGGCAAGCGCGTCGACTACTCGGGCCGCTCGGTCATCGTCGTCGGCCCGGAGCTGAAACTGCATCAGTGCGGCTTGCCGAAGAAGATGGCGCTCGAGCTGTTCAAGCCGTTCATCTACGCGCGGCTGCAGACGCTCGGCCAGGCCGCAACCGTCAAGCAGGCGAAGAAGCTCGTCGAAAAGGAAAAGCCGGAAGTCTGGGACGTCCTCGATGAGGTCATCCGCGAGCACCCGGTGATGCTGAACCGCGCCCCGACGCTTCACCGTCTCGGCATTCAGGCATTCGAGCCACAACTGATCGAAGGTAAGGCGATCCAGCTTCACCCGCTGGTCTGCGCCGCCTTCAATGCCGACTTCGACGGCGACCAGATGGCCGTGCACGTTCCGCTGTCGCTCGAAGCGCAGTTGGAAGCGCGCGTCCTGATGATGTCGACGAACAACATCCTGCATCCCGCGAACGGCCAGCCGATCATCGTGCCGTCGCAGGACATCGTGCTCGGTCTCTACTACCTGTCGATGATGCGCGACCATGAGCCGGGCGAAGGCATGATGTTCGGCTCGATCAACGAGGTGCAGCACGCGCTCGAAGCCAAGGCCGTGTCGCTGCACGCCAAGGTCAAGGGCCGCTTCATCACCAAGAACGATGCCGGCGAAGACGTCATCGAGGTTCACGAAACGACCCCGGGCCGCATGTTGCTCGCCGAGCACTTGCCCAAGATGCCGGGCGTGAAGTTCGCCATGGCGAACCAGTTGCTGACGAAGAAGAACATCTCCGGCCTGATCGACGCGGTTTATCGCAACTGCGGTCAGAAGGAGACGGTCATCTTCTGCGACCGGATCATGGCGCTCGGCTTCCACCATGCGTTCAAGGCCGGCATTTCGTTCGGCAAGGACGACATGTTGATCCCCGACACCAAGGAAAAGATCGTCGAGAAGACCAACGTCGAAGTTCGCGATTTCGAGCAGCAGTATCAGGACGGCCTGATCACGCAGCTCGAAAAGTACAACAAGGTCGTCGACGCCTGGTCGCGTTGCACGGACCAGATCGCGAAAGAGATGATGGACCGTATTTCGGCGGTTCAGAAGGATGCGTCCGGCCGCGATCGCCAGATCAACTCGGTCTACATGATGAGCCATTCAGGTGCGCGCGGTTCGCCGGCGCAGATGAAGCAGCTCGCCGGTATGCGCGGCCTGATGACCAAGCCTTCGGGCGAGATCATCGAGACGCCGATCATCTCGAACTTCAAGGAAGGCCTCTCCGTTCTCGAGTACTTCAACTCGACGCACGGCGCGCGTAAGGGCTTGGCCGACACCGCCTTGAAGACCGCGAACTCGGGCTACCTGACGCGCCGTCTCGTCGACGTCGCACAGGACGCCATCATTTCCGAGGTCGATTGCGGAACCGACGCCGGCATCAACGTGCAGGCTGTCGTTGACGCCGGTCAGGTGATCGTGTCGCTCGCGGCGCGCGTGCTCGGCCGTACGGCAGCGGAAGACATCAAGCATCCGGTAACGGGCGAAGTTCTGGTCGCCAATGGCGAACTGATCGAGGAGCGTCACGCCGAGGCGATCGGCAAAGCCGAGATCCAGGAAGTCCGCATCCGTTCGGTGCTGACCTGCGAGACGATCAGCGGCGTCTGCGCCAAGTGCTACGGCCGCGACCTTGCTCGCGGTACGCCGGTCAACATCGGTGAGGCTGTCGGCGTCATTGCCGCTCAGTCGATCGGTGAACCGGGCACGCAGCTGACGATGCGTACGTTCCACATCGGCGGCACGGCGAACCTCGTCGACTCGTCCTTCATCGAGTCGAACTTCAACGGCACCGTGAAGCTGAAGAACCGCGCCATCGCCAAGGACTCGAAGGGCCAGAACGTCGCGACGAGCCGCATCATGTCGGTCATCATCGTCGATCAGTCCGGCAAGGAACTGGCGACCCATAAGATCAGCTATGGTTCGCGCATCTTCGTGGACGAGGGCGATACCGTGAAGCGCGGCACCAAGATCGCGCAGTGGGATCCCTACACCCGCCCGATTCTGTCGGAAACCGACGGCGTCGTCGATTTCGAGGATCTGATCGAAGGTTCCTCGGTTCGCGAACAGACCGACGAAATGAAGGGTACGTCGAACCGGGTCATCATCGATTGGCGCACGTCTCCGAAGGGCTCCGAACTGAAGCCCGCGATCGTGATCAAGGACAGCAAGGGCAAGCCGATCAAGGTCGCGCGCGGCGGCGATGCGCGTTACCTGCTCTCGGTCGAGGCCGTTCTGTCGGTCGATCGCGGCACCGAGGTGAAGGCGGGCGACGTTCTCGCGCGTATTCCGACGGCGTCCGCGAAATCGGGCGACATCACCGGCGGTCTGCCGCGTGTTGCGGAACTGTTCGAAGCTCGCCGTCCGAAGGATCACGCGATCCTCGCGGACATCTCGGGCACCGTCGAGTTCGGCAAGGACTACAAGAACAAGCAGCGCATTTCGATCAAGCCTGACGACGAGACGCTAGAGCCCGTCGAATACTTGATCCCGCGCGGCAAGAGCTTGGCGGTCCAGCCCGGCGATCGCGTCGAGCGTGGCGACTTCGTCTACGACGGCAACCCGGCGCCGCACGACATCCTGGCGATCAAGGGCGTCGAGGAGCTGGCGAACTACCTGATCAACGAGATTCAGGACGTTTACCGGCTGCAGGGCGTGACGATCAACGACAAGCACATCGAGGTGATCGTTCGCCAGATGCTGCAGAAGGTCGAGATCACGGATGCCGGCGAGACGGAGCTGATCAAGGGCGAGCAGCTCGACAGGATCGAGTACGACGAGATCAACGCGGCGGCCGAAAAGGCCGGCAAGCGTGTTGCGACGGCGACACCGGTGCTTCTCGGCATCACGAAGGCGTCGTTGCAGACCCGCTCGTTCATCTCGGCGGCATCGTTCCAGGAGACGACCCGCGTTCTCACCGACGCGGCCGTCAACGGCAAGTCGGACACGCTCGAGGGCCTCAAGGAGAACGTCATCGTCGGACGCCTCATCCCGGCCGGTACGGGCGGCATGCTGCGGCAGCTCCGCAAGGTCGCAACGCAGCGCGACGAACTGATCGCCAAGGAGAAGGCGAAATCGTCGAACCTGCCGTCGCCTGATGGCGCCACGGGACCGGCGGCCCGCCGCCGTCGCCGTCCTCAGGAAGAGGCAGCGGAGTAAGATCCGCCGCCTGAGCCTTGAACGAATTGAACGGCCGTCTCTTTCAGGGGCGGCCGTTCGGCTTTTTGCTATCCCCCAAGGCGGCGGAAGATTCGGCCGCGAACAACGCACTCGGAAAAGTTTGCGCGTTCGAAAACGTCGAATTCGACTGGCCAGACAACCGGTCGCAGGTTTGAAATGCCCTATGCGAAGCGATCTGGCGAAAATAATTGCGCTCGTGCTTCGCGGGCCTGTTGACCAATATGATTGGTGTGTATATAGCTCCGCCCACTCTCACGGAAGGTGGTAGGTCATCCGGCGCTCTGAGCGCTAATTTTGGACCTAAACGCTCCCGTTCATAAAGCAGAGCAAATCGACGGGCCATGATCGGTCACCCCAAGGGCGACACGATCCTCTGGTTTTTTCTTGCTAGGGGCGGACATCGCACCTGGCAGGGTTTGTTTGGCGCTTTCCGAAATGGAACGGCGCTACGATGTCAGGATTGGGCGAATGCCGACGATACAACAGTTGATCCGGAAGCCGCGCGTAAAGCCGGTCTATCGCGAGAAGTCGCGCCACATGGAAGCCTGCCCGCAGAAGCGGGGCGTCTGCACGCGCGTCTACACCACCACGCCGAAGAAGCCGAACTCGGCGCTCCGTAAGGTTGCGAAGATCCGGCTGACGAACGGCTATGAAGTCATCGGCTATATCCCGGGTGAAGGTCATAACCTTCAGGAGCACTCTGTCGTGCTCATCCGCGGCGGCCGCGTGAAGGACTTGCCGGGCGTGCGCTATCACATCGTTCGCGGCGTGCTCGACACGCAGGGCGTTGCGGCACGTCGTCAGCGGCGTTCGAAGTACGGTGCGAAGCGGCCGAAGTAAGAGGCCGATGTTCGGGCCGGATCGTCTGGCCCATTAAAATGAATTGAAGCGAAGGGCCAGTCAGGATGTCTCGTCGTCACGCGGCGCAAAAGCGGGAAGTGATCCCGGATCCGAAGTTCAGCGACGTTGTCGTCACCAAGTTCATGAACGCGGTGATGGAGGACGGTAAGAAGTCGGTCGCCGAGCGCATGGTCTATGGTGCGTTCGATAAGATGGAGCAAAAGGGTAAGTCGAACCCGCTCGATCTTTTCAAGCAGGCGCTTGAGAATGTCATGCCGGCCGTCGAAGTCCGCTCCCGCCGTGTCGGCGGCGCCACCTATCAGGTGCCCGTCGAAGTGCGCAACGAGCGTCGTCAGGCCCTCGCCATTCGCTGGCTGATCGCCGCCGCCCGCGCACGCAACGAGTCGACGCTGATCGACAAGCTTTCGGGCGAATTGCTCGACGCTGCGAACAACCGCGGCACCGCAGTCAAGAAGCGCGAAGACACGCACAAGATGGCGGAAGCCAACCGCGCCTTCTCGCACTACCGCTGGTAGGACTAAACAAGGATTTCGAGGCACCCAATGGCCCGACAGTACCCGATCGAGGATTACCGCAACTTCGGCATCATGGCTCACATCGATGCTGGAAAGACGACGACGACTGAGCGGATCCTCTATTACACCGGCAAGTCCTACAAGATCGGCGAAGTCCATGACGGCGCCGCGACGATGGACTTCATGGATCAGGAAGCTGAGCGCGGCATCACGATCACGTCCGCTGCCACGACCTGTTTCTGGGTCGGTCGCGATGGCAAGAAGCGCCGCCTGAACATCATCGATACCCCAGGCCACGTCGATTTCACGATCGAAGTCGAGCGTTCGCTGCGCGTGCTCGACGGCGCCGTTTGCGTCCTCGACTCCAACCAGGGCGTCGAGCCTCAGACTGAAACCGTCTGGCGTCAGGGCGACAAGTACAACGTTCCGCGCATCATCTTCGCCAACAAGATGGATAAGACCGGCGCCGATTTCTTCATGTGCGTCGATGATATCAAGGCGAAACTCGGCGCCCGTCCTGTGCCGTTGCAGATTCCGATCGGTGCGGAGTCGAATTTCCGTGGCGTCGTCGATCTCATCAAGATGAAAGCCTACACCTGGGAAGGTGATGGCAAGGACGCGACGATGGTCGAGGGCGAGATTCCCGCCGACCTCGTCGATAAAGCCAATGAATTCCGCGCTGCGATGATCGAAGCCGCCGTCGAGATGGACGATGCGGCGCTCGAAGCCTTCCTCGACGGCAAGGAGCCGGACGAAGACACGCTGCGTAAGCTGATCCGTAAGGCCACTGTCGGTGGCGTCTTCTATCCGATGTTCTGCGGCTCGGCCTTCAAGAACAAGGGCGTGCAGCCGCTTCTCGACGCCGTCATCGATTTCCTGCCGTCGCCTATCGATCGCGAAGCCTACAAGGGCATCGATCCGAAGACGGGCGCCGACCTGCCGCGCCGGCCGTCGGATAACGAACCGCTGGCGATGATCGCCTTCAAGATCATGAGCTTCGAGCACGTTGGCTCGATTACGTTCTGCCGTATCTACTCGGGCAAGCTCGAGCAGGGCATGGCGCTCGCGAACACCACGCGCGACAAGAAAGAGCGCGCCGGCCGCATGTATCTGATGCACGCCGCCGACCGCGAAGAAATCAAGGAAGCCTTTGCTGGCGACATCGTCGCTCTGCAGGGGCTGAAGGATACGCGCACCGGCGAAACGCTGTGCGATCCGAACAAGCCGGTCATTCTCGAGAAGATGGAGTTCCCTGAGCCCGTCATCGAGATGAAGATCGAGCCGAAGACGAAAGCCGATCAGGAAAAGATGGCGATCGCGCTCAACACGCTGTCGCTGGAAGATCCTTCGTTCCGCGTCTCGGTTCATCCCGAGTCGGGCGAGACGATCCTCAAGGGCATGGGCGAACTCCACCTCGACATCAAGGTCGACATCCTGAAGCGCACGTACGGCGTCGAAGCGATGACCGGTGCTCCGCAGGTTGCCTACCGCGAAACACTCGCTCGCGCGGCCGACATCGATTACACGCACAAGAAGCAGACGGGCGGTACGGGCCAGTTCGCGCGTGTCAAACTCAAGCTTGAGCCGAACGAGACCGGCAAGGGCAATGAATTCTCGGCCTCGATCGTCGGCGGTTCGATCCCGAAGGAATACATTCCGGGCGTCGAAAAGGGCGTCAAGTCGGTTTGGGATAACGGCATCCTGATCGGCTTCCCGATGGTCGACACGAAGGTCAATCTTTATGACGGCGCCTTCCACGAAGTGGACTCGTCCGCGATCGCCTTCGAAATCGCGACGCGCTCCGCCATGAAGGAAGGTTGCGAGAAAGCCGGCGTCAAGATCCTCGAGCCGGTCATGGACGTCGAAGTCGTGTCGCCGGGCGAGTTCGTTGGCGGCATCATCGGCGACATCAACTCGCGGCGCGGCCAGATCCGCACCCAGGAGATGCGTGGCAACGCGACGGTCATCCGTGCGTATGTCCCGCTGGCGAACATGTTCGGCTACATCAACACGCTGCGTTCGATGTCAACGGGTCGCGCGCAGTACACGATGCAGTTCGCGCATTATGCGGATGTTCCGCGCAATGTCGCCGACGAGGTCAAAGCGAAGTACGCCTGAGCTAAGTTTTAGAGAAATCTCCGGTGAAGACCGGAGCCCGAGTAAAGAAGACTGAGGAGAGCCAACGATGGCCAAAGCAAAGTTTGAGCGGAACAAGCCGCACTGCAACGTCGGCACGATTGGGCACGTCGACCACGGCAAGACGACGCTGACCGCAGCGTTGACGAAGGTTTCGGCCGACCGCGGCTGGACGTCGACATCGATCGCCTATGACGAAGTTGCCAAGGCGTCCGAGTCTCAGGGCCGTCGCGACCCCACGAAGATTTTGACGATCGCCACCTCGCACGTCGAGTACGCGACGCCGAACCGTCACTATGCGCACGTCGACTGCCCAGGCCACGCCGACTACGTCAAGAACATGATCACCGGCGCCGCTCAGATGGACGGCGCGATCCTCGTCGTTTCCGCTGTCGACGGCCCGATGCCCCAGACCCGTGAGCACATCCTGCTCGCCCGTCAGGTCGGCGTGCCGAAGATCGTCGTCTTCTTGAACAAGTGCGATATCGTCGAAGACCAGGAACTTCTCGACCTCGTCGAGATGGAAGTCCGTGAGCTTCTTTCGAAGTACAACTTCCCGGGCGATGACACCCCGGTGATCCGCGGCGCAGCCGTCAAGGCCCTGAACGGTGAGAAGGGCCCGCTCGCCGACGAAGCCATCATCAAGCTCTACGAGGCGATGGACGAGTTCATCCCGATCCCGGAACGTCCGAAGGATCAGCCGTTCCTGATGCCGATCGAAGACGTCTTCTCGATCTCGGGTCGCGGCACCGTCGTGACCGGCCGTATCGAGCGCGGCACCATCAAGGTCGGTGAAGAAGTCGAGATCGTCGGCCTTCGCGACACGCAAAAGTCGGTCGTCACGGGCGTCGAAATGTTCCGCAAGCTGCTCGACTCGGGCGAAGCTGGCGACAACGTTGGCTGCCTCCTGCGCGGTATCGACAAGGAATCCGTCGAGCGTGGCCAGGTGCTCTGCAAGCCGGGCTCTGTGAAGCCGCACAAGAAGTTCACCGCTGAGGCCTACATCCTCAACAAAGAAGAAGGCGGCCGCCATACGCCGTTCTTCACGAACTATCGTCCGCAGTTCTACTTCCGTACGACCGACGTGACCGGCACCGTTCAGCTGGCCGAAGGCACGGAAATGGTTATGCCGGGCGACAACGTCTCCGTCACCGTCGAACTCGTCCAGCCGATCGCAATGGAAGAGAAGGTTCGCTTCGCCATTCGCGAAGGCGGCCGTACGGTCGGCGCCGGCGTCGTCACGAAGATTATCGAGTAGGGGTTTTCCCTCTCCCCGTCGCATTTGTGGCGGGGAGGGGAAAATGGAGCAAAGCAATGCACGGCCAAAACATCCGCATCCGGCTCAAGGCGTTCGATCATCGAATTCTCGATGCATCGACCCGCGAGATCGTGAACACGGCGAAGCGTACCGGTGCTGAAGTTCGTGGTCCGATTCCGCTGCCGACCCGCATCGAACGCTTCACGGTCAACCGCTCGCCTCACATCGACAAGAAGAGCCGTGAGCAGTTCGAAATGCGCACGCACAAACGGCTCCTCGATATTGTCGATCCGACACCGCAGACGGTCGACGCATTGATGAAGCTTGATCTTGCCGCCGGCGTCGACGTCGAGATCAAACTCTAAACCAAGGTTTTTAGGGCCCTCTGGCGGTAACGCGAATGGCCCCAACGATAGGAAGGAATGCACATGCGTTCCGGGGTTATTGCACAGAAGGTGGGTATGACCCGCATCTTCACGGATGCGGGGGAGCATGTCCCTGTGACCGTGCTGCGGCTTGAGAACCTCCAGGTTCTCTCCCACCGCACCGTCGAAAAGAACGGCTACACCGCTATTCAGGTCGGTGGCGGCACGCGCAAGCCTTCGCGTCTGACGAAAGCTGATCGCGGCACGTTCGCGAAGGCTGAAGTCGAACCGAAGCGCAAGATCGCAGAGTTTCGTGTCAGTCCTGAGAACCTGATCGAAGTTGGTGCCGAGATTACGGCTGACCACTTTGTTCCGGGCCAGTTCGTCGACGTCACGGGCACGACGCAGGGTAAGGGTTTCCAGGGCGCCATGAAGCGCTGGAACTTCGGCGGCCTGCGCGCCACGCACGGTGTTTCGGTGACGCATCGCTCGCACGGTTCGACCGGCCAGCGGCAAGACCCGGGCAAGGTGTTCAAGGGCAAGAAGATGGCCGGCCATATGGGCGACGAGCGCGTCACGACGCAGAACCTCGTCGTTGCCAAGATCGACAAGGAGCGCGGCCTCGTCATGGTGCGCGGCGCCGTTCCGGGTTCGAAGGGCGGTTGGGTCGTCGTTCGCGACGCAGTGAAGAAGTCGGCTCACGCAGATTTGCCGAAGCCCGGCGCCTTCAAGGCCCGCGGTGAAGCTAAGAAGGACGGTGCGTGATGAAAGCTGAAGTCACGAGCCTTGACGCCGGCAAATCCGGCGACATCGATCTCGCCGACGAGATCTTCGGCCTTGAGGTCCGCAACGATCTGATCCACCGCATGGTGCGCTATCAGACGCTGAAGCGCATGGCCGGCACGCATCACGCTCAGGATCGCTCGGAAGTTGCGGTCACGGGCAAGAAGATGACGAAGCAGAAGGGCACCGGCGGTGCTCGTCACGGCAACAAGTCGGCACCGCAGTTCCGTGGTGGCGGCAAGGCCTTCGGACCGAAGCCGCGCTCGCATGCGATCGAGCTGCCGAAGAAGGTCCGCGCTCTGGCACTTCGCCACGCGCTGTCCTCGAAGGCGAAAGCCGGAGAGATCGTCGTTCTTGATAAGGCGACGGCGGAAGGCAAGACCGGCGCTCTCAAGGCGCAGTTCGCCAAGCTGTCTCTCGACAACGCGCTCATCATCGATGGCGCCGAGCTCGAGCCGACGTTCGCCCGGGCGGCTCGCAACATTCCAAATATCGACGTGCTCCCGGTTCAGGGCATCAACGTCTACGACATTCTGCGTCGCAAGAAGTTGGTGTTGACCCGCGCCGCCGTCGCAGCGCTGGAGGCGCGGTTCAAATGACGAAACGTTCCGCTTACGACGTCATCGTCGCGCCCATCATTACGGAAAAGGCGACGCTCGCTTCCGAAGCCAATCAGGTGATCTTCAAGGTCAGAACTGATGCGACGAAGACCGAGATCAAGTCGGCGGTCGAGACCTTGTTCAAAGTCAAGGTCAAGGCCGTCAACACGATCGTCCGCAAGGGCAAGCAGAAGGCGTTCCGCGGCATCAAGGCCGTGTTGAGCGATACAAAAAGGGCCGTCGTGACGCTCGAAAACGGGCAGTCGATCGACGTGACGACGGGGCTCTAAGAGGTAACGCATCATGGCGCTTAAGACATACAACCCGACGTCGCCCGGCCGCCGCCACCTGATCCAGGTGGACAAGTCGACGCTGTGGAAAGGCAAACCCGTCAAAGTCCTCGTCGAGGGCTTGTCGAAGACGGGTGGCCGCAACAGCGATGGCCGCATCACGTCGCGTCATATCGGCGGCGGCGCCAAGCGCGCCTATCGCCGGATCGATTTCCGTCGCCGCAAGTTCGATGCGCCGGCGAGCGTCGAGCGGCTGGAATACGATCCGAATCGCACGGCCTTCATCGCGCTGCTCAAGTATCAGGACGGCACGCAGGCCTACATTCTGGCGCCGCAGCGTCTTGGCGTCGGCGACACGGTCGTCTCGGGCACCAAGGTCGACGTGAAGCCTGGCAACGCCATGCCGCTGTCGGCCATGCCGATCGGCACGATCGTTCACAACGTCGAGATGAAGCCCGGCAAGGGCGGTCAGATCGCACGTTCTGCTGGTTCCTTTGTCCAGCTCGTCGGCCGTGACTCCGGTTTCGCCGTGCTGCGCCTCAACTCTGGCGAGACCCGCAAGGTCAGCGCTGAGTGCATGGCGACGGTCGGTGCCGTTTCGAACCCGGACCACATGAACACCGTCGTCGGCAAGGCTGGTCGCACGCGGTTGCTCGGTCGCCGTCCGACGGTTCGCTCGATTGCAATGAACCCGGTCGATCACCCCAACGGCGGTCGTACGAAGGGCGGTAAGCACTGGGCGACGCCTTGGGGCAAGCCGACCAAGGGCTTCAAGACGCGCAAGAACAAGACAACGACGAAATACATCGTTCGCTCGCGCCAGAAGGCGAAGAAGTAGCGGCGATTTGAAGGAGATTCGACTTTGACACGTTCAGTCTGGAAAGGCCCGTTTGTTGACGGCTACCTCCTGAAGAAGGCGGATAAGTCACGCGCGTCGGGACGCAACGAAGTTATCAAGATCTGGAGCCGGCGCTCGACCATTCTGCCCCAGTTCGTCGGCCTGACCTTCGGCGTCCACAATGGCCAGAAGCACATCCCCGTCGCCGTGACGGAAGACATGATCGGCCACAAGTTCGGCGAATTTGCACCGACCCGCATTTTCCACGGGCATGGCGGCGATAAGAAAGCGGTGAGGAAATAATGGGCAAGCCTAGCCATCCACGGCGCCTCCCCGATACCGAGGCTCAGGCGGTCGCCAAGTCTTTGCGCATCTCGCCGCAAAAGCTCAACCTCGTCGCCGGTCTGATCCGCGGCAAGAAGGTCGAGCAGGCCTTGGCTGAACTCGAGTTCAGCGAGAAGCGCATCGCCGGCGATGTCCGCAAGTGCGTGATGAGCGCCGTCGCCAACGCCGAGAACAACCATTCGCTCGACGTGAACGATCTCGTCGTCGCCGAAGCTCATGTCGGCAAGAACCTGGTCATGAAGCGCTTCCACGCTCGTGGCCGTGGTCGTGGTGCGCCCGTCATGAAGCCGTTCTCGCAGTTGACCGTCATCGTCCGTCAGGTCGAGCAGGACAAGGTCGAGAAGAAGACGGCGAAGAAATCGGCCGCCAAGTCAGCCGGCACGAAAGCCGCTGCCAAGGCTGGGGCGAAGTCCAAGGAGGCCAAGTAATATGGGTCAAAAAGTCAATCCCGTCGGCCTTCGCGTAGGCATCAACCGCACCTGGGATAGCCGTTGGTTTGCGGCTCGCGGCGAATACGGCAAGCTGCTGCACGAAGATCGCGCCATCCGCTCGCACATCATGAAGGAGCAGCGTGAGGCCGGCATTTCGAAGGTCGTGATCGAGCGTCCGCACAAGAAGTGCCGCGTCACCGTTCAGACCGCGCGTCCCGGTATCCTCATCGGCAAGAAGGGCGAGAAGATCGAGCGCCTGCGCGCCGATCTCGCCAAGCTTACGAGCTCGGAAGTTCACTTGAACATCCTCGAGATCCGTAAGCCCGAGATCGACGCAACGCTGATCGCCGAAGGCATCGCTCAGCAGCTCGAACGCCGCGTCGCCTTCCGCCGCGCCATGAAGCGCGCCGTGCAGTCGGCTCTGCGTCTCGGCGCCATCGGCATTCGTATCAACGTCGCCGGCCGCCTCGGCGGCGCGGAAATCGCACGTACGGAATGGTACCGCGAAGGCCGCGTGCCGCTGCACACGCTGCGCGCCGACATCGACTTCGGCTACGGCGTGGCCCGCACGGCCTATGGCATCATCGGTATCAAGGTTTGGGTCTTCAAAGGCGAGATCATCGAGCACGATCCGATGGCAGCCGATAAGAAGCTCGCTGAGATGCAGGAAAGCGGCGCACCGCGTCCGCGTCGCGACGACGGCGATCGTCAGGATCGCGGCAACCGCCGCCCCGGACGTGGCGGTCGTGGTGGTGGCGGTGGACGTGGCGGCCAGGGGCAGGCACCTGCCGCAGCCGCGGCGCCCGACACCGATTCATCGACGCCGGAAGCGTAAGGACCCGAAAGGCATTTAGACTATGCTGCAACCGAAACGGACGAAGTTCCGCAAACAGTTCAAGGGTCGTATTCACGGCGCTGCCAAGTCGGGGACGACGCTTGCCTATGGCGAGATCGGCCTGAAGGCGATGGAGCCGGAGCGTCTGACCGCACGTCAGATCGAAGCCGCCCGCCGCGCCATCGCGCGTCATACGAAGCGTGCCGGCCGCATGTGGCTGCGCATCTTCCCGGACGTGCCGGTGTCGAAAAAGCCGGCCGAAGTCCGCATGGGCTCCGGCAAGGGTTCGCCCGAGCTTTGGGTGGCGCGCGTCAAGCCGGGCCGCATCATTTTCGAGCTCGGCGGTCTGAACCAGCAGGTAGCCAAGGAAGCACTGATCCTTGGCGCCGCCAAGCTACCGATCAAAACGCGCGTCGTGACGCGTCTCGAATAGGAGTTGAGGAACAGTCATGGCCGACGATTTGAAAGGCATGTCGCTCGATCAGCTCGACGACCAGCTGGCGAAGCTCAAGAAGGAGCAGTTCAACCTGCGCTTTCAGCGTGCTTCGGGACAGCTTGAGAACACGGCGCGCATCCGGCTCGTCCGCCGCGATATCGCGCGGATCAAAACCGAGGCGAGCGCCAAGCGCGCTGGCAGCGTCAAAAAAGGCGCGTGAGGGAGATTTAGACTATGCCGAAGCGCGTATTGCAGGGTGTCGTGGTTTCCGACAAGAACGACAAGACGATCGTCGTTCAGGTCGAGCGCCGCTATACCCATCCTCTTCTGAAGAAGACGGTGCGTCGTACGAAGAAGTATCACGCACACGACGAGCAGAATTCGTTCAAGGTGGGCGACCGGGTTTCGATTCAAGAAGGCCGGCCGATTTCCAAGAACAAGCGTTGGGTCGCAATTTCGCAGTGAGGCTTAGGCCTCCCTCGCGCGATCTGATACGAGAGCGCCTTTGAAGCCGTTGGAGCGTTGGGAGCAGATCTCCCAAGACCCCGCGAGCCCGAAGGCAAATCAGAGCAAGGCTTCCGAGGAAGCCGATAGAGAAGGAATGACGCGATGATCCAGATGGAGAGCAATCTCGACGTCGCCGACAACTCGGGCGCGCGCCGCGTTCAGTGCATCAAAGTGCTGGGCGGCTCGAAGCGCAAGTACGCGACCGTCGGAGACACGATCGTCGTTTCGGTGAAAGAGGCGATCCCCAAGGGGCGCGTCAAGAAAGGCCAGGTGATGAAGGCCGTCATCGTCCGCGTTGCGAAGGGCATTCGCCGCGCCGATGGTTCGCTGATCCGCTTTGATCGTAACGCAGCCGTTCTGATCAACGCCAACGGCGAACCCGTCGGCACGCGCATCTTCGGACCCGTGACGCGCGAGCTTCGCGCCAAGAACCATATGAAGATCGTTTCGCTCGCTCCGGAGGTCCTCTGATGTCCGCGTCTAAGATCAAAAAGGGCGATAAAGTCGTCGTCCTCGCCGGCCGCGATAAAGGCAAGAACGGCGAGGTTATCGAGGTTCGCCCGAAAGAAAACCGCGCCCTCGTGCGTGGCGTCAATATGGTGCGTCGTCATCAGCGCCAGTCGGCATCGCAGGAAGGCGGCATCATTTCCAAGGAAGGTCCGATCAACCTTTCGAACATTGCGCTAGAGGATCCGAAGGACGGCAAGCCGACGCGCGTCGGCTTCAAGATCCTTGCCGATGGCCAGAAGGTCCGCATCGCGAAGCGCTCGGGCGAGCAGATCCCGGAGAAGAACTAAGCCATGGCTAAGGAAGTAAAACCGGCGAAGACCGCCAAGCCGCAGAGCGGCGACAATAAGAAGGCGAAGGCTGACAAGAAAGCCGCGCCGTCCGAGCCGCGCGCAGCCGCGGCGCCGCGTCCGGCCGACTATAAGCCGCGTCTTAAATCGCATTACGAGAAGGTTGTCCGCGACGCTCTCAAGGAGAAGTTCGGCTACCAGAACGTGATGCAGATCCCGAAGATCGAGAAGATCGTCATCAATATGGGCGTCGGCGAAGCCGTCAACGACCGCAAGAAGGTCGACACCGCAGCGACCGATCTCGCTTTGATCGCCGGTCAGAAGCCCGTCATTACGCGCGCCCGCAAGGCCATCGCGACGTACAAGCTTCGCGAAGGCATGGCGATCGGCGCCAAGGTGACGCTGCGCGGCGACCGCATGTACGAATTCCTCGACCGCTTCGTCACGATCGCGCTGCCGCGCGTCAAGGACTTCCGCGGCTTGAACCCCAAGAGCTTCGACGGCCGCGGCAACTACGCGACCGGCCTCAAGGAGCACCTGGTGTTTCCCGAAATCGACTATGACAAGGTCGACAACGTATTGGGTCTCGACGTGATCGTCTGCACGACGGCCCAGACAGATGACGAAGCCCGCGAATTGCTCAAAGGCTTCAACTTCCCGTTCCGCAGCTAGAGGACCTCGGCACCGTTTCGACGATAACGTCGCCGAAAGGCCTTTGGAGGAGATGAAATGGCAAAGACCAGTTCGATCGAAAAGAATAACCGCCGTCGCAAGATGGCGTTGGCACAGGCTCCGAAGCGCGCGCGCTTGAAGGAGCTTGCCAAGGACAAGACGAAGACGCCGGAAGAGCGCTTCGCGGCGCGCCTGAAGCTCGCCGAGATGCCGCGCAACGGCTCGAAGGTTCGTGTCCGCAATCGCTGTGAGATCACCGGCCGCCCGCGCGGCAACTACCGCAAGCTCAAGATGTGCCGCAACCAGCTCCGTGAGCTGGCGAGCCAGGGGCGCATCCCGGGCATGGTCAAGGCGAGCTGGTAAAAGGAAAGCACGATGTCCGTGAATGATCCAATCGGCGATATGCTGACCCGCATCCGGAACGCGCAGATGCGCCGCCGGCCGAAGGTGGCGACGCCTGCTTCGAATCTTCGCGCGCGCGTTCTCGACGTGCTCGCCGAAGAAGGTTACATCCGTGGCTACAGCCGTGTCGAAGTGAAGGGCGAGATGCCCCAGTTCGAGATCGAGCTGAAGTATTACAATGGTCAGCCCGCGATCCGTGAGATCGAGCGCATTTCCAAGCCCGGTCGTCGCGTTTATTCGGCGGTCAAGGAAATCCCGACGGTCGCCAACGGCCTCGGCGTCGCGATCCTGTCCACGCCGAAGGGCGTCATGTCGGACTCGAAAGCGCGTGATGCCAACGTCGGCGGCGAAGTGATCTGCAGCATCTTCTAGGATTTGGCCGGACTGCCGGCCATACGAAACAAGGTTTTGAGAAGTCATGTCGCGCATCGGTAAAAAGCCCGTTCCCGTCCCGTCGAACGTGACGGCGACGATCAGCGGCCAGACGGTGAAGATGAAGGGCCCGAAGGGCGAACTCGCCTTCACGGTTCCGGACGCCCTGAAGGTGCAGCGCACCGACGAGGGTATCGATATCTCGCTGCTCGAAGATACGAAGCTCGCACGCTCGAAGTGGGGGATGTCGCGCACCCAGGTCGCGAACCTCATCAAGGGCGTGACCGACGGCTACCAGCAGGATCTCGAGATCCACGGCGTCGGCTTTAAGGCCTCGATGAAGGGCAAGGACACCTTGACCCTGTCGGTCGGCTACAGCCACGACGTCGTTCTGAAGATCCCGGCCGGCGTCGACGTCAAGGTCGGCGGCGCCAAGCAGGAGCTGCTCTCGGTGTCGGGCATCGATAAGCAGGCGGTTGGACAGATTGCTTCGGTGATCCGCGCTTCCCGCAAGCCTGAGCCCTATCAGGGCAAGGGCGTCCGCTATAAGGGCGAATACATCTTCCGCAAGGAAGGCAAGAAGAAGTAGGAACGGCAGCGATGGCCAACACCAACGACAAAACCAAGAACCGCAAGGCGCGCGTTCGCCGTTCTTTGAGAAAGAGCGCGAACGGCCGTCCCAGGCTTACTGTTCACCGCTCGTCTGAGAATATCTACGCGCAGGTGATCGACGACGCGAAGGGCGTGACGCTCGCCGCCGCATCGACGCTTGAGAAAGACGTCAAGGGCGCGATCAAGACTGGCGCCGACAAAGCCGCAGCCGCGGCCGTCGGCAAGCTCGTCGCCGAACGCGCCGTCAAGGCCGGCGTCACCGAGGTCGTCTTCGACCGCGGCGGCTTTCTGTTTCATGGGCGCGTGAAAGCGCTCGCCGATGCCGCCCGCGAAGGCGGATTGAAGTTCTAAGAGACGCGAGAGGAACGAAATCGTGGCACGTGGACCCCAGAGAGACCGTGGCAGAGACCGCGAGGAACGCGACAGCGAGTTCACCGACAAGCTGGTGCACATCAATCGCGTCGCCAAGGTCGTCAAGGGCGGCAAGCGGTTCGGCTTCGCCGCGCTCGTCGTTGTCGGCGATCTGAAGGGCCGCGTCGGCTTCGGTCACGGCAAGGCGCGTGAAGTGCCGGAAGCGATCCGCAAGGCGACCGAAGGCGCCAAGCGCAATCTGCTGCGCGTGCCGCTGCGCGATGCACGCACGCTGCATCATGACAGCGTCGGACGTCACGGCTCGGGCAAGGTCGTTCTGCGGGCAGCACCCGCCGGTACGGGTATCATCGCCGGTGGCGCCATGCGCGCCGTCTTCGAGATGGTCGGCGTCCATGACGTCGTTGCCAAGTCGATGGGCTCGACGAACCCTTATAACGTCGTCCGTGCAACCTTCGACGCCTTGAAGGCGCAGGAGAACCCGCGCGCTGTTGCGGCTCGCCGCAACAAGAAGGTTTCCGACATCGTATCGCGTCGCCGCGATGGCTCGGCTGCGGCCGAAGCCGGCGCTGACGCTTAAGACGAATAGCGAAGTGGCCAAAGGGCCGCTTCACAAATGGGCTTGAGGTAACGATATGGCGGCTAAGAAAACGATCACCCTGGAGCAGGTTCGCAGCCCGAACCGTCGTCCGGAACGGCAGACAGCAACGCTGATCGGCCTCGGCCTCAACAAGCTTGGCCGCACGGCGACGCTTGAGGATACGCCGGCCGTGCGTGGCATGCTGAAGAAGGTTCAGCACCTCGTGCAGGTCGTAGAAGGGAAATAACGACTATGCGGCTCAACGGCATTAAAGATAACCCCGGCGCCAAGAAGACGCGCGTTCGCATCGGACGCGGCATCGGCTCGGGTCTCGGCAAGATGGGCGGCCGCGGCGGCAAGGGCCAGACGGCGCGCTCGGGCGTTGCGATCGGCGGTTTCGAAGGCGGCCAGATGCCTTTGCATCGCCGTCTGCCGAAGCGCGGCTTCAGCAAGTGGCGTCCGCAGGACTTCAACGAAATCAATCTCGGTACGCTGCAGCAGGCGATCGACGACAAGCGCATCGACGGCTCGAAGCCGCTCGACGTGGCAATGCTCGTTGAAGCCGGCATTGTTCGTCGCCCGAAGGACGGTTTGCGTTTGCTCGGCGATGGCGAACTGAAAGCGAAGATCGCGATCACCGTCAATCATGCGACGGCCAAGGCGAAAGCCGCGGTCGAGAAAGCGGGCGGCAGCGTCAGCGTCATCGAGCGCAAGGTGCTCGCGGCGGACGTAGAGAAGCGCGAGAAATCCGCAGCCAAGAAGGCCGCTTCCGGCAAGAAGCCGGCCGCTGCGAAGTCGGACGAATAACGCGGTCACGCGGGGAACGGCAGTTCGGTCCCCGCGTGTCGTGCAACCGGTTGCGCTTCGGGGCTGAAGCGCACATCGGAGCCAAGCCGCAGTGTTGCTTTCGGGGGACGCGGCGGCGGTTAGGAGAAGACACCAATGGTTTCCGCTGCCGAGCAGCTTGCTTCGAACCTCAATTTTTCCGCCTTCGCAAAAGCGGAGGATCTGAAGCGTCGCCTATGGTTCACTCTTGGCGCCCTCATCGTTTATCGCCTCGGCACGTTCATTCCGATGCCGGGCATCAATCCTGCCGCCTTCGCTGAGACGTTCAAATCTCAGGCCGGCGGCATTCTTGGCATGTTCAACATGTTTTCGGGCGGCGCGCTGGAGCGTCTCGCGATCTTCGCCCTGAACATCATGCCCTACATTTCCGCGTCGATCATCATGCAGCTGATGACTTCGATTTCTCCGAAGCTGGAGGCGTTGAAGAAGGAAGGCGAGGCGGGTCGCAAGCAGATCAACCAGTATACGCGCTACCTCACCGTCATCCTTGCCGCTTTGCAGGGCTACGGCATCGCCGTCGGCCTTGAAGGCTCGCACAACACTGCCGGCGCCGTCGTCATGGAGCCGGGCATGTTCTTCCGCGCCACGACGGTCATTACGCTGGTCGGCGGCACGGTATTTTTGATGTGGCTCGGCGAACAGGTGACGGAGCGCGGCGTCGGCAACGGCACGTCGTTGATCATTTTCGCCGGCATCGTGGCGGGCTTGCCCGGTGCGGTCGTACAACTCTTCGAACTGTCGCGCACGGGTTCGATCTCGCCGGGCGTTGTCGTCTTCTTCCTGGCGCTGGCATTGCTCGTCGTCGCCGCGATCGTCTTCTTCGAACGGGCGCAGAGACGTTTGCTCGTCCAGTATCCGAAGCGGCAAGTCGGCAATAAGATGTTCCAGGGCGAGGCTTCGCATCTGCCGCTGAAGCTCAACGCCTCGGGCGTTATCCCCCCGATCTTTGCGTCCTCGCTTTTGCTGCTGCCGATTACGGTCGCTCAGTTCACGGCCGGGCAGGGGCCTGATTGGCTGAATACGGTCGTCGCCATGTTGGGCAGCGGCCAGCCATTGCATCTCGCGGTCTATGCGGCGCTGATTATCTTCTTCACGTTCTTCTACACCGCCGTCGTCATCAATCCGAAGGAAACGGCCGACAACCTGCGCAAGTATGGCGGCTTCCTGCCAGGGATCCGTCCCGGCGACAAGACGGCCGAGTACATTGACTACGTGTTGACCCGTATCACTGTCGTCGGCGCTCTTTACCTGGCAGCTGTCTGCGTTCTGCCTGAGATCCTGACCTCCTATGCCGGCATCCCGCTCTACTTCGGCGGCACGTCCTTGCTGATCGCGGTCAGCGTCACGATGGACACCGTTGCGCAAATCCAGAGCCATCTGATCGCCCAGCAGTACGAAGGCCTCATCAAGAAGGCCAAACTTCGCGGGACACGCAGATGATTTTGATGCTGCTTGGCCCGCCCGGCGCGGGTAAGGGAACGCAGTCTCAGATTATTTCCGACAAGCTCGGCATCCCGCAGCTGTCGACCGGCGACATGTTGCGTGCCGCCGTCAAGGCCGGAACGCCGGTTGGCCTGAAGGCCAAGAAGATCATGGCCGAAGGCGGCCTCGTGCACGACGAAATCGTCATCGGCATCATTTCCGACCGCATCTCCGAGCCGGATTGCGCCAAGGGGTTCATCCTCGACGGCTTCCCGCGCACACTGACGCAGGCGGACGCGCTCGATAAACTGCTCAAATCCAAGGGCCGCAAGATCGACGGCGTCATCGAGCTGAAGGTCGACGATACGAAACTGGTCGAGCGGATCGAATGTCGCGCCCGCGAGACGCTGGCCGCCGGCGGCACGGTTCGCCCCGACGACAACGCCGAAGCCCTGAAAACGCGCCTGATCGCCTACTATCGCGAGACCGCGCCGATCATTGGTTACTATTTCGCCCACGGATTGCTGCGCACCATTGACGGTATGGCGCCGATCGAGGACGTGAACGGAAAAATTGAAGAGATTCTGACGGAATTTGAGGCCGTTTAGGGTAAAAGCGCGCATTGACGGAAGGGAGCGACCGAGCTAAAACAGCCCACTTTTCTTTTAGGGCTCAACTTGATCCGGACCCGGGCTGTTGCTCCGGCGCCGCGATCGTTGCGCCTATTGGCTTTTGAGGACACATCTGGCCAGCCAAAGCGGACAGGTTGCTTCAGAACGGAATTCGACCCGAGCATTCGACTTAAGAAACAACGACACGACGAGATAAAGGCAGGAGACAGAAGTGGCCCGCATCGCAGGCGTCAACATTCCAACGGGCAAGCGCGTCGAGATCGCGCTCCGTTACATCCACGGCATTGGCCCGAAGTTCTCGAAAGAGATCTGCCAGAAGTGCAACATTCCGGACGACCGGCGCGTCAATCAGCTGACCGACGCCGAAGTTCTGCAAATTCGTGAAACCATCGACCGCGATTACACGGTCGAAGGCGATCTTCGTCGCGAGGTTCAGACGAACATCAAGCGTCTGATGGATCTCGGCTGCTATCGCGGCCTGCGTCACCGCAAGGGCCTTCCGGTCCGCGGCCAGCGCACGCACACCAACGCCCGCACCCGCAAGGGCAAGGCTGTTCCGATCGCCGGTAAGAAGAAGGCGACGAGGTAGTTCGTCGCCTCATCGCACAGCTCCTCCCGTCGAGGCGCACAATTGAAATTTCGCCTCGGCATTGGAGAGGCTTGGAGTAACGGACGCAATGGCCAAAGAAGCAAGCGCAGCGCGCGGCAAAGTCAAGAAGCGCGAGAAGAAGAACATCACGTCGGGCGTTGCTCACGTGAACGCATCGTTCAACAACACGATGATCACCATCACCGACGCTCAGGGCAACACGATCGCCTGGTCGTCGTCGGGCACGAAGGGCTTCAAGGGCTCGCGCAAGTCGACGCCGTATGCGGCCCAGATGGCCGCCGAGGATGCTGGCCGCAAGGCGCAGGAGCACGGCATGAAGGTGCTCGAAGTTGAGGTCTGCGGTCCGGGTTCGGGTCGTGAATCGGCTCTTCGCGCTCTGCAGGCCGTCGGCTTCCAGATCACGTCGATCCGCGACGTAACGCCGATCCCGCATAACGGCTGCCGCCCGCGCAAGCGCCGTCGCGTCTAAGACATAGTGCGCGCCGCGGCAGCAATGCCCGGCGCCGTTGGCGTAAGTTTATTGTTTCCTGATGTCGCGCGGGCCGCTCCCCTCCCGTGCCAAGACAAACGAGGTCCCTCGTGAACGTTCTGCAGAAGAACTGGCAAGACCTGATCAAGCCGTCGAAGCTTGAGATCCAGACGGGCCGCGATCGCGCGCGCATCGCGACCGTCGTCGCCGAGCCGCTTGAGCGTGGCTTCGGCATGACCCTCGGCAACGCGCTCCGCCGCGTTTTGCTGTCGTCGCTGCAAGGCGCCGCCATCAAGACCGTGCAGATCGACGGCGTGCTGCATGAGTTCTCGTCAGTTCCCGGCGTCCGTGAGGACGTGACGAACATCATTCTCAACATCAAGGAAATCGCGCTGCGCATCCATTCGGAAGGCGTCAAGCGCATGGTCCTGAAGAAGGAAGGCGCCGGCCCCGTCACCGCGGGTGATATCGAAGCGTCCTCCGAGGTCGAAGTTCTGAATCCCGAGCACGTGATCTGCCACCTCGACCAGGGTGCAGCGATCCGCATGGAATTCACCGCCGACATCGGCAAGGGCTACGTTGCGTCCGATCGCAACCGTCCGGAAGATGCGCCGATTGGCCTGATCCCGGTTGATAGCCTCTACTCGCCGGTCAAGAAGGTTTCCTACAAGGTCGAGAATACGCGCGAAGGCCAGATCCTCGATTATGACAAGCTGACGATGGTCGTCGAGACGGACGGCTCGGTTCGCCCCGAAGACGCCGTGGCGCTCGCCGCCCGCATCCTTCAGGATCAGCTCGCCGTCTTCATCAACTTCGAAGAACCGAAGAAGGCACAGGAAGAGCAGCGTCATCCGGAGCTGGCGTTCAACGCCGCGCTTCTGAAGAAGGTCGACGAGCTCGAGCTTTCGGTGCGTTCGGCGAACTGCTTGAAGAACGACAACATCGTCTACATTGGTGACCTGATCCAGAAGACGGAAGCCGAGATGCTGCGCACGCCGAACTTCGGCCGCAAGTCGCTCAACGAGATCAAGGAAGTGCTGGCCACGATGGGTCTGCACCTTGGCATGGAAGTGCCGAACTGGCCGCCGGACAACATCGACGAGCTGGCAAAGCGCTTCGAAGACCAATACTGATTAGGGGTTAGGTTTTAGGGGGTAGGGATTAGAACCTAAACCCTAGAACCTAAAACCTCAAAAAAGGCGAGGCCGTAGAACCTCCCAAAAACAATCTCACAACAAAGGAACACTTAGATGCGACACAAGAAACTCGGCCGCCGTTTTGGCCGTCACGTTGGCCACCGTCAGGCGATGTTCTCGAACATGGCCGCCGCCCTCATCAAGCACGAGCAGATCGTCACCACGCTTCCCAAGGCGAAAGACCTGAAGCGCGTCGTCGACAAGTACATCACGCTGGCGAAGCGTGGCGACTTGAACTCGCGCCGCCTTGCCGCCGCGCGTCTCCGCGACGAAGACATGGTCAAGAAGCTCTTCGACGTGCTCGGCCCCCGCTACAAGGAGCGCAACGGCGGTTACACGCGCGTTCTGAAGGCTGGTTTCCGCTATGGCGATGCCTCGCCCCGCGCCGTCATCGAACTCGTCGATCGCGACGAGAGCGTGAAGGGTGCCGAGGATAAGGCCCGTCACGAGAAAATGCTCGCTGAGCAGGCCAGCGCCAACTGATCCGGCCACTCCGGATACTCAGGATTTCGAAAACCCCGGTGCTTGGCGCCGGGGTTTTTGCTTTGGGATGGCCGGTGTCGCGCGCCATGCGAAATTCCCCTCCCCTCGACGGGGAGGGGTCAGGGTGGCGTGAAGGCGCAGGCGCGATCAAGCGGACGAAAGCTCGGTACCAGCATCCACGCCAAGGTTTGCATCGCTCGCGATTCCCTCAACACGATTGCCATCTCTCCGCCTTCTGAATGATGATCCCTCCGAAGCCGCGCCGTCGCGCGGTGACCGACGGAGCTGAAACGCAATGACGGCCGAACAACCGATTGTCGTGACCGGCGCGACCGGCTTCATCGCCAAGAACGTCATCGCAGCGTTCCTGAAGCGCGGCCACGCGGTACGCGGCACGCTTCGTCGAATGGACAGAGCCGACGAGGTTCGCACCGCTCTCGCACGCCTCGGCTGTGATCAGCCCAAATTCTCACTCATCGTTGCGGATCTGGAAAGCGACGCTGGATGGGATGAGGCGTTTGCGGAGAGCGCCATCGTCGTTCATACGGCATCGCCATTCCCGATCGCGCAACCGAACGATCCGGAGGAGGTCATCCGCCCGGCGCGCGACGGCACGCTCCGCGTTCTGAAAGCGGCCGCGAAGGCCAATGTGAAGCGCGTCGTCCTCACATCGTCCACCGTCGCGATTTTCTACGGCCGCGATTTGCCCGCCGGTCATCGGTATTCCGAGCACGACTTCACGGATGAAACACGCTCCGACCTCACGCCCTACATCAAGTCGAAGACGATCGCGGAGAAAGCGGCCTGGCAGTTCATCAAATCGACACCCGCCGCGCCGGAACTCGCCGTCATCAATCCGGCGTTCGTGCAGGGCCCGGCGATCGACGCAGACCTTTCAACGTCGCATGAGCTTTACCGGCTGATGGCGCGCGGCGTGTATCCGGCCGCGCCGCGCATCCGCTTTCCAGTCGCCGACGTTCGTGACGTCGCAGATGCGCATGTCGAAGCCGCATTTCGCCCGCAAGCCGCCGGCCGTCGTTATCTCGTTGGCGAGGGCGAACTCCGGCTGTTCGAATTGGGACAGATCCTGGCGCGGGAACTTCCGGATCTTCGCTCGAAAGTGCCGAAATTCGAGCTACCGGACGTTGTGGTGCGCATGCTCGCTATTTTCGACAAGCGCTTGCGAACGATCCTGCCCGAGCTTGGCACGCAAAAAGACTACGACAACACAAGGGTGCGGACTGATTTGGGCCTGAGTCTCCGAAGCGCCGACGAAGCGGTAACGGCGGCAGTCCGATCATTACGAGACCTTAGGTTGATCTGAGCCGCGTCCCCAACATATGTCTGTCAGGACATAGTCGTTTCCGCCGTTTGGGCCTTCCTTACGGCGAAACGGGTCACGCGCAGGGCAGGGCATGATGATGACGATAAAAAACTGGGTCTTCG
Source organism: Hyphomicrobium sp. (assembly GCA_035538995.1). Taxonomy (GTDB): domain Bacteria; phylum Pseudomonadota; class Alphaproteobacteria; order Rhizobiales; family Hyphomicrobiaceae; genus Hyphomicrobium_B. The sequence continues at coordinate 26,676 of DATLJG010000118.1, forward strand.
GTGCGGCATCCGCCGTGCTCGCAGGCATCTTCGCGACCGCCGTATTGCAGCCAGCCACACTGGCCGATGCGCAGGAGAAGGTGCCGCCGCCGTCGCGCGAGGCCATCCAGTATTCCTATGCCCCGATCGTGCGCAAGGTGGCGCCCGCCGTCGTCAACGTCTATGTGCGCACCCACGTCCAGACGTACGCCTCTCCGTTCGGAAACGATCCGTGGTTTCGGCGCTTCTTCGGAGGCCAGTTCGGACAGCCGACCGAGCGCGTCATGAATTCGCTGGGCTCTGGCGTCATCATCAATCCCGAAGGGCTGATCGTCACCAACTACCACGTCGTCAAAGGCCGCGGTGAAACCGAGATTCGCGTCGCGTTGTCGAACCGGCGTGAATACGACGCCAAGGTCATCAGCAAGGATGAAAAGGCCGATATCGCCGTCCTCAAGATTGAAGGCGGCGACGGGCATTTCCCCTATTTGGAATTCGACGATTCCGATCGTCTCGAAGTCGGCGATCTTGTGCTCGCCATCGGCAATCCGTTCGGTGTCGGCCAAACCGTGACGAGCGGCATCGTCTCGGCTTTATCGCGTTCCGAGATGGCGGAATCCGACAGCCAGGTTTTCATTCAGACGGACGCAGCCATCAATCCCGGCAACTCCGGTGGCGCTCTTGTCGATATGTCGGGCCGCCTCATCGGCATCAACACGATGATCTATTCGCAGTCCGGCGGATCGGTCGGCATCGGCTTTGCCATTCCATCGAACCTCGTCCGCCTCTACGCCGAAAGCGCTGCGCACGGACGTAAGGTCGAGCGCCCCTGGGTCGGCGCCAAGCTCGAAGCGATGTCGCATGACGTCGCCGAGGGGCTCGGGATCAATCGCGTCTCCGGCGCTGTCGTCACACGTCTCTACAACAAAGGTCCAGCCGCGGACGCCGGCCTGAGGGAAGGCGATGTCATCACGCACGTCGATGGGGTCGAGGTCGCGGACGCACGCGCTGTCTACTATCGATTGGCGACGAAGGGCATTGGCCAGACGGCACGCCTGAGCGTGATCCGAAAGGGCGCGCAGATGGAAATCTCGTTGCCGCTGATCGTGGCGCCGAAGCCCGGCAAGGATGACGCCAAGAATTTGGTCGGAAACAATCCGCTTGCGGGCGCGCGCGTGTCCAACATCCTGCCGTCGGTCGCCGATGAGTTGGGAATCGACGAAACGCAGGGCGTCGTCATTACCTCGGTGCGCAATGGATCGGC
>DATLJG010000119.1:0-28401 GCA_035538995.1 Hyphomicrobium sp.
GATGCCGCGGTCCTTCGCGAACTGTGCGAGATCTTGGGCCATGCTGTTTGTCCCTTAACGCTTGCGTTTCAACCGAATGGCTTGAACGGGCCACAAAAAAAGGGCGGCTTGGACGCCGCCCTGACAATCGAAAAAGTGTACATCCCAAGGAAGAGAAGCGCATCAGTCTGCGGAAGGTTGCGCTTTGCGCAGGCTTCGGCAGCGCCATGAGACTTGTGTGGGATCGTACGGTAGATTTTGGACTGTGCCATCAATAAGCATCCGCATTATCGATGTTGAAATTGTAGAGCTTGCGGGCCGAGCCGTAGCGGCGAAATTCGCGCACGGCGACGTCGGTTATGCCCGCCTCCGCGAGCAGCTTGGCGACCTGATCCATGTGCTCAGCTCGCATCTCTTTCTCGATGCAGTCGGCGCCGAGACTCTTCACCTTGCCGCGCACGAACAGCTTGGCTTCGTAGATCGAATCGCCGAGCGCATCGCCCGCATCGCCGAGAACGACCAGGTGACCGGATTGCGCCATGAACGCCGACATGTGGCCGATATTGCCGCGTACGACGATGTCGATGCCCTTCATCGAAATACCGCAGCGTGATGAGGCGTTGCCTTCGACCACGAGCAAGCCGCCGCGGCCCGTTGCGCCCGCGTATTGGCTGGCGTCGCCTTTGATGATGACCTTGCCGGACATCATGTTCTCGGCGACGCCCGGGCCTGCCGAGCCGTGAACCACGATCGTGGCCTTCTTGTTCATGCCGCCGCAATAGTAGCCGACGCTGCCACGCACATCGACACGGATCGGCGCATCGATCCCAACGGCGACCGCGTGTGCGCCGCGCGGGTGCAGAACTTCCCAGTCGGCTTCGTTGGAGCCATCGGTCTGCCGATGCAGTGCCGCGTTGAGATCGCGCAAAGAGCTTTGGGCCAAGTCGATCGTTCGCATGTCGCGCCCCCGATGGATGCTCAACGCTGGCAGGAAGAGATCGTCGCCTTATCGATGCTCGCAGAGTCTCGATGCCGTTCGCACACCGCTGGCTGCGTCCGCTCGCCCAGCAGATTTTCCGGCTTCGGTTTTTTCAAGAGGAGTCCGACAACGCCGCTCATGGATCGTCTCAAGGCTCCGGCTCAACGACATTTTCGAGACTAAGCGGCACCCGCGCGATCTGTCAATTCGCACGAAATTTGTTTTCCCATTGAGAAAGCCGCGCCGGACGGGCGGCGGCTACGGGCGCTGATAGATGATGATCGACAGATAGGTCATCGGCGTCTTGATCAGGCGCGCCGGACCGTGCGGTGCAGCACTGTCAAAAAGGATGGCATCGCCGGGGCTTAGCATATAGCTGCGATCGGCGTGCGCGTACTCGATTTCGCCGGTGAGCATAAAAATGAACTCGACGCCCTCATGCTGAAACCCGGTGTAGGGAACGGCATCGTCGGAAAGGGTGATGAGATAGGGTTCGACCACGACATCGCCGTCGAGGGAATGGCCGAGAAGCTGGTATTGATGCCCGACCTTGGTGCCGCGCCGGCGGATCACGACCCCCTCGCCCGACGGGACATAGGAACAGTCGCGCCGCTGTTCGAACGAAGCGAACAGCGCCGTCAGTGGCACGTTCAAAGCCGCCGCCAGCATCTGCAGGGTGCTAAGCGACGGAGAGATCTGTCCGTTCTCGATTTTCGAGAGCATACCGGGTGAAATTTGCGCCGCCACGGCAAGCTCGGCGACGGTCAGGCCGGCGTGCTTGCGATGATGGCGAACCTGATGGCCGATGGCCTGTTCAAGCGTATGTTCTGCGGCGCCGGGAGCGCTCGAACCCGTCGCCAGGGGCTCGGGTTCAAGGATAGCGACCGAAGACTTACGAGTTTTGTCTGCCATGAAAGGCCTTCCACACGGAGATCACGCCATGAAGAATGGCTGAAGGTTCCGCAGGTTGGCACGTCTGAAAAAATTTTTCCACCCAGTCACGCTGAAGCGTTATAGCCAGCAAGAAATCGTTGGAAAATTTACCGCGATTGCGTCATCTGCCGCAGGCGTTGGCCAGCCAATTCCCGAAATCCACCGAAAAGGTCCGGGGGCAAGCGAAATCGTAGCTCTGTCCGTCCGCAAGCCGCCAGACGATCACGCCGAGGTGCGAAACATGTGTAATTGCAACATCGCCGGGCGTGAACGCGCTCGTGTGAAAGTCGATGCCCATGCTGGGCGACAGCACTTCGGATGCTTTCGCTCCGGTGACGCGGAACATCGCGCGGCTGTCGCTGACATCGACGACGGACGCGACGCCTTTTAATTCTGACGCGAGCGTCGCGCTGGGATCGCTGTTGCCCGTCCGAGGTTCGATGACGAGCCACTGCTCCGGCCCGGCCCACACAACCATTTTACCGGCTGCTTCGACGACGCGCGGCGTCCACGGAAGCGTGACCCCGAGCGCCGCACTGGCGCGTGCTTCAAGATCGGCACGCATGCCACGCCGCAGTGCAATGTGAGTGACGGCAATATCTTTGCGCTCTGCGATCGTCAGGCCGTTGCGCTTCAAAGCCACTTCGTTTGCGGGATTAGACACGGAGTCTCGCTCCTTCGCTATCGTAGAATACGGGTGAAACGACCTCGACGAGCGTGTCGCCGCCACGCACCGGATCGTAGACACGGACAATCTCACCCATCCGCGTCTCGGCACCCTTCAGGAAGCCGAGTCCGACGAAGTGACCGAGAGACGGCGAGTAGGCGACCGACGTCAGATAGCCTTGATCGTTCGCGGCCGTCGGTTCGGCGCTACGTGCAACGAAATGCGATCCGGCTCGCAATCTTGTAGCTTTATCTACCGGACGGAAGCCGACGAGACGCGGACGTTCAGGATCGGTGAGGCCCGGCCGTTGCGCCAGCACGTTGCCGACGAACTCTTTCTTCTTGGAAGCCATCTTGCCGAGACCGACATCGGTGGCCGTCGTGGTGCCGTTGATCTCCGGTCCGCCGACGTGACCCTTTTCGATACGCATGACACCGAGCGCTTCCGTTCCGTACGGTATGACGCCGAGGTCTTTGCCCTTTTCCATCAGTTCGCGCATCAGCCGCTCGCCGTATCGCGCCGGAACGCCGACCTCGTAAGCCAGTTCGCCCGAGAACGACAGCCGGTAAAGCCGCGCCTTGATTCCGCCGAGCACGGTGAGTTCCGCGACCGCCATATAAGGGAAGGCTTCATTCGAAACATCGAAAGGCTTGTCGATGATGCGCGCGACCAACTCTCTCGCGCGAGGACCGGCGACGGCGTACTGCGCCCACTGATCGGTCGATGGGATGATCTGGACGTCGAGTTCGGGCCAGTGCCACTGCTTGCACAATTCCATGTGCTGCACGACTTTGACAGCGTTGACCGTCGTCGTGGTGACGAAATAGCGATCGTCCGCGAAGCGTGCCGCCGTGCCGTCATCCATCATGATGCCGTCTTCACGCAGCATGGCGCCGTAACGTGCCTTGCCGACCGGCACCGTGCTCATCATGTTGATGTACAGACGGTCGAGGAACTTGCCGGCGTCCGTGCCGTGAACTTCGACCTTGCCGAGCGTCGAGACATCGCAAACGCCGACGCCGTTGCGGACCGTCTCGACTTCGCGATTGACCGTCGTTTGGGAATCCACCTCGAACGGCTTCGGAAAATAGAGCGCGCGCATCCAAAGTCCGGCCTCGACGAAGACAGCTCCCTGTTCCTTCGCCCAGTTATGAGATGGCGTCAGCCGCACCGGCTTGAAGTGCTTGCCGCGATGCTCGCCCGCCAGCGCGCCGATGGAAACCGGCGTATAAGGCGGCCGTGCCGTGGTGATTCCGGTGGCCGGGATTGTCTTGCCCGTCAGTTGGGCGAGCATGGCAAGACCGTTGACGGCTGACGTGCGGCCTTGGTCCGTCGCCATGCCGAGCGTCGTATAGCGCTTCAGATGTTCGACGGCGCGGAAGCCTTCACGCTCCGCCAGCGCAACGTCGTTGGCCGTAACGTCGTTCTGGAAATCGACGAAGGCTTTGTGCATCGCCTCTTCGACGTGCCAGAACGGCTTGATGCTCGTCGCCTCGTCGTCGGAATTTGGAATAACGACGGGTTTCGTTTCGAGGCCCACGGCCGTCGCCGCAGCGGTTCCCGCACGCGCGCCCTCCGCGAGGCACGACGCCAGCGAAAATGCGCCGTTTGCAGCGCCTGCCGCCGCCATGCCTTTCGGCATTGTTCCAGGAACGAACCCGACCAGTTCATCATTCCATTGCGGCCGTCCGCCGAGATGCGTCGTCATCTGCATGTTCGGATTGAAGCCGCCCGATACGACGATGAGATCGCAGGGAACGGTTGTGATGGACCCGGCGGCGTTGACGATGCGCGCGCCTTTCACCTGCAGGCGCCCGACTGCGTCGGTCACCATGCCGCCTTCGTAAACCGGAATGCCGAGAGCTTCGGCGCGCGCTTCGATGGCCTCCGGCAGCGCGTGCCGAGTATCGACCAGCGCCGCGACCTTGATCCCCGCAGCCGTAAGGTCGTTGATCGTGGATGCACCGTCGTCGTTGTTGGAAAAGACGACGGCCGTCCGGCCCGGCGCCACGCCATACCGGTTGATGTAACTGCGTGCGGCACTGGCAAGCATCACGCCCGGCCGGTCATTGTTGCCGAAAACGATCGGACGTTCCGTTGCGCCCTGCGCGACGATGGTCTGCTTCGCAATGATGCGCCACAGGCGCTGGCGCGGCTGGCCCGCCGCGGGTTGAACGAGATGATCGGAAACGCGCTCGACGGCGCCGAACGATCCGCCGTCGTAGGCACCGAAGACGGTCGTGCGCGGCAAAAGCCGGACGTTGGAAAGAGACGCAAGCTCCGCAACGGCGGCTTTCGCCCATTCGGCCGAGGTCTTGCCATCGATGGTCCGGCTTTCCGCCAGTAGTCGGCCGCCGAACGTGAAACTTTCATCCGCCAGCACGACCCTTGCGCCTGCACGCGCGGCTGAAAGCGCTGCCATCAATCCGGCTGCACCCGAGCCGATGACGAGGACGTCGCAAAACGCATTGGCTTTGTCGTAGGTATCCGGATCGGCTTCCTTCGCGGCGCTGCCGAGACCGGCGGCGCGACGGATGATCGGCTCGTAAAGTTTTTCCCAGAACGCCGCCGGCCACATGAATGTCTTGTAGTAGAAGCCTGCGGAAAAGACCGGCGAAAGAAGGCCGTTCACCGACATCAGATCGAGCCGCAGCGACGGAAAACGATTCTGGCTCTTGGCTTCGAGCCCATCATAAAGCTCGATAGTCGTTGCCTTGGTATTGGGTTCGCGGCGCGCGCCGGTGCGCAGCTCGACCAACGCATTCGGTTCTTCCGAACCGGACGTCAGGATGCCGCGCGGCCGGTGATATTTGAACGACCGGCCAACGAGATGAACGCCGTTGGCGAGCAGCGCCGAGGCAAGCGTGTCTCCGGCGAAGCCTTCGTAGGGCAGGCCGTCGAACGTGAAGCGCATCGGCTTCGAACGATCGACAACGCCGCGATTTGCGATCCGGAAGGCCTGGTCATTACCGCTCATGCTGCACCTGTCGTCGACTTGGAGCGCGCCAGAGCTACGTCCTGGGCGAGCTTCACTTCGGAAATCTCATGTGTGCGCGTATCGCGCGTAACGACGAGCCAGGCATGGCAACCGGCCTGGTGATACCAGAGCTCCTGCGTCGGCCCGGCGACGTTCCGGCGGATGTAGGCGTAGTTGTAAAATTCATCCTTGGCGTCAGCGGATGCCGGATCCGGGCGCGTGACGCTGGCGTCGCCGAGGTACGTGAATTCGTCGTTGGGACGTTCGCCGCAATGCGGGCATCGGATGCGCATGGTTTTTAGCCTTCAGTGCAAATTGGGTTGGTTGCCCATGCCTTTTTCATCGACCATGTGGCCGGTGCGGAAGCGATCGAGGCGATAAGCGCGCGCCACCTCGTGGGGCTCGTTCCGTGCGATCAGATGCGCGAAGCAGAGGCCGGCTGCCGGCGTCGCTTTGAAGCCGCCGTAGCACCAGCCGCCATTGAGATAGAGACCGTCGATTGGCGTCTGGTCGATGATAGGCGAGCCGTCCATGCTCATGTCCATGATGCCGCCCCAAGAGCGCAGCAGCCGAACCCGGCCGATGCGCGGCATCAACGCCATACCACCTTCAAGGACGTCCTCGACGACCGGCAGATTACCCCGCTGCGCGTATGAATTGTAGCCGTCGAGATCGCCGCCGAAGACAAGGCCGCCCTTGTCCGACTGGCTGATATAAAAGTGTCCTGCGCCGAACGTCACGACACCGTCGATGAACGGCTTGATGCCTTCCGAAACGAAAGCCTGGAGGACATGACTTTCGATCGGCAGGTTCAAGCCGGCCATCGCGGCGACGCGGGAGGAATTGCCGGCGCAGGAGAGGCCAACTTTACGAGCCCCAATGTAACCGCGGCTCGTTTCGACGCCGCTGATCCGTCCGTTTTCGATGCGAAAACCCGTGACCTCGGCGTTCTCGATGATATCGACGCCGAGGCGATCGGCGGCGCGGGCATAGCCCCAGGCCACCGCGTCATGACGCACGGTGCCGCCGCGCTTTTGCAGCAGGCCGCCTTTGATCGGAAAGCGCGCGTCGTCAAAGTTGAGCCACGGGTACATGGCGCGGACGTTATCTCGGTCGAGCAGGTCCGCATCGATGCCGTGCATCCGCATGGCGTTGCCGCGCCGCGCATAGGAATCGCGCTGGCCGTCGGAGTGATAGAGATTGAGCACGCCACGCTGCGAGACCATCGCATTGTAGTTGATGTCCTGCTCCAGGCCTTCCCAGAGCTTCATGCTCGTTTCGTAGAACGGGATGTTGCCCGGCAGCAGATAGTTCGAGCGAACGATCGTCGTGTTGCGCCCGACGTTGCCGGAACCGATCCAGCCTTTCTCGATGACGGCGATGTTCGAAATGCCGTACCGCTTGGCGAGGTAGTAGGCTGTCGCGAGCCCGTGGCCGCCACCGCCGACGATGACCACGTCGTAGCTGGGTTTTGGACTGGCGCTCCGCCAGGCTTGACGCCAGCCGGTCTGGCCGCGAAACGCCTCGGTGAGCACGGAAAATATGGAATAGCGATCGGACGGCATGGTTCTATTAATCCTCGACGCGGATGTCCCGGATCGTCCCTGAGCTTATGATTGACTTATACATCACCCGATAATTGACCTTAATATAAGTCATACTTATTGTGTGGGCATGAGCACTCGTATTAGCCGTCTGCCGTTCGACCTGCACGCGCTTGAGGCGTTCCTCGCCGTCTGCGAAGCGCGCTCGATGGCGGCCGCCGCCAAGAAGCTGGCGCTGACGCAACCTGCTGTTTCGCAAGCCATTGCGGATCTTGAGGCGCGCACCCGCGTGAAGCTGTTCGACCGCAGCGTTCGCCCCCTGGCGCTGACCCCGGCGGGCGAAGTCATGCGCCAGCGCGCCTCCGCGCTGATCTCCGAGGCCCGCCAGATCACCGCCGCCATCCGGCACACGGCGCTCGGGCGGCTGGCGCTCATTCGCGCCGGGTTGGTGGACAGTCTATCGCGCGCATTATCAGGGCCGGTCGCATCGTTTCTCGTCGATCATGCCGACCAGGTTTCGATCCAGTCGGGGCTGACGTCCTCGCACGCCGGGGCCCTGCTGACCCGCAATCTCGATCTCTTTATCGGCGTTGACGACATGAGCGACGTCGAAGGTCTCGACCGTTTCGACATTGTAACGGAACCCTACATCCTGATTCTGCCGCCCAAGACCCGGATTCCACGGACCGTGACGGATCTCGCGCAGACTGCGACGAAGCTGCCGTTCATGCGGTACACGGCCCGATCGCGCACCGGCATCGAGATCGAGCGCCACCTCCGCCGCCTCAACCTTGATCTTCCTCCCGGCCTGGAATTCGATACGCCGTTCGGCGTGACGGATATGGTGGCGCGGGGCAAAGGCTTCGCAATTTCAACGCCGATCTGCATCGCCGAGGCGGGGATCGACGAGAACACCATTCGCAGCGCGCCGCTTCCTGGACCGAGCCTCAAGCGGACGTTGACACTGGTCAGCCGAAGACAAGAGCTTGGCACCCTCCCGCGCGATCTGGCGCGGGCCTGCAAGACCGCTCTCGAGACATCCATTCTGGACCGGTTACGTCAGGCGATGCCGTGGCTTCGCGATCAGCTCAACTGATCCGGGCGGCCGATGAAAAATGGGACACGCCGCAAGGAATTGCGAACAGTCGAAATGCTGCGGCTGCGGTGTTGCGCCGCGAAGCCTAGTCTAACGGCGGCCTTCTTTCGCGTGCCCAGTCCAATGGCGGTTTCACAGACTTTACGTCGCGTTGGCGGAAGGGGTGGGACGGAGTACCTACCCCCAGAGGCGCTTGATGGACGAACGGCGGTAAATGACTCTTCAAGTCGTCATTATTCGAGCAGACGGTGCGCTCGCGGAAACCGAGGACGTACGCTGGCGCGCCTTCGCGCAAGCCTTCGCCGAGTCGGATTACGCATGGCCGTGCGACCGCGAGGCTTTCGCACTCACCACAAAGATGGGCAGCAGCGAAGCGCGAATGGCGCATTATGTTCGCGCGCTTCTTCGTGGCCGGCCGGAGACTGAGGATTTCACCCTTCTCATTCGCGCCATGCATCGGCGTGCGTCGAAAATTTTCGGCGAGATGTTGGCAAGTTCTCGCATTGAGCCGCGTCCCGGCGTTCGCGATTTGATTGTCACGGCGCGTGCGGAAGGCTTCCGCCTCGTGCTCGTGTCGACGCTCAAGCGCTGTCATACCGAGGCCCTCCTGGAATCGGTTCTCGGTCAGCGCGGCCGGCAGGTATTCGATCTGGTCGTTGCCGATGAATCTGGCTACGGCGGCGACTTCGAACGTTTGTATGGGGATACGCGCAACAAGATCGGCATCGACCCGACGCATTGCATCGTCGTCGAGGCCTGCAATTCCGGTGCGCAGGCGGCAAAGGCTGCCGAGTTTCCCGTTCTTACGACACGAAGTGCGTTCTGCAAGGAAACGCCGGTATTCAGTACCGTCGGCGCCGTTGTGGTCGAAGACCTGACGAATCTAATCAGCCCTGACCACACCATTCTCGATCCGCTGACCGCCGAGGATCGGGCATCCCTATTATCCGCACTGCAACGCTTGCATTCCGGCAATTGCAAAGCGTTGGCGGATCTGGACTGGAGTCATTCCATGCGTGTTTCGGATATTCTGAAGGCCAAGGGATCGGCCGTGAAGACGATCGAGCCGAACGCGACCATGCGGGCGCTCGCACAGAGCTTCAGAAAAGAAGGCGTCGGCGCCATGTTGGTTCTCGACGCCGAAGGCAAACTCGAAGGCATCATTTCGGAACGGGACTTGGCGCGCGGAATTGATGAATTCGGCACCGGCCTGCCGGAAATGCGCGTTTCCGATCTGATGACACGCAACGTCGTCACCTGTGCTCCGGATGATGGCGTGGGCATGGTCGCGAGTGTCATGACCCAACGGCGAATCCGGCATTTGCCGGTCGTCGTCGATCGTGTCGTCGTCGGTCTCATAAGTATCGGCGACGTGCTGAAATATCGCCTGGACGAAGTCCGGCTTGAAGCGAGCGTTCTGAGGGATGTCGCCCGCGCCCGGCGATGATCCAGGTCGTTACTAACATTGTGAGCGCCGCCACCAGCTTGCCGCAAGCTCCGCATGGCATTCACTGGGCCATGCTCGATCAAAGCTATCTCGACGCCATCAAGAAATTTGAAGGCTATTCGTCCGAAGCCCGCTGGGATTACGCTCAGAATTCCAATGGCTACGGCACGCGCGCCCGTTACGCCGGCGAGGTCATCGACAAGGCCGAAGCGGACCGGCGCTTTCAGGGTGAAATCAAGAAAGCGGCGGATTTCGTTGACACGTTCGCGCCCGGCCTCGACGACGGCAGCAGGGCGGCCTTGACGTCGTTGACCTACAACACCGGAACGGCCTGGGCGCAAAGCGGCCTCGGCGACGCCATCGCCAACGGCGATATGGACAAGGCTCGTTCGCTTTTCCTCCAATACAACAAGGCAGGCGGATCGGTTGTCGACGGGCTCGTTCAGCGCCGGTTGCAGGAAGTCACGTGGTTCGCGCCAGCCGCCTCCACGCCGAACACTCAGCCGACCGCTGTCGCGCAGAACGTCGTTTCCGAGCGGGACGCCGCAGCGTCGGTATCGACCGTTCTTCTCCCATCGGCCGTCCATCCCGCCAGCGTCGTGCGCATGGCGACAACCGGCGGCTACATCCCGTCATCGGCGGCTCGCCCGTTCACCGATCTCGGGAGCGATCCGGCGTTGCTGGCGCTGTTGGCCCATGTCGGCAAAAGCCAGCCGACGCGCAATTCCGACGATGACGAGACAGCAAAGTTTCATCAGGCGAGCCTCGCCGCGAAAATGCAGTCCGCCTGAGGCCGTGCGAGCAGGCGTCTCGCGTCTAATGCATCGCCCATTGCGCGATAAGTAGAAGAAGCCAGCCCGCGACCGCAGCCATCCCCGCAAGGCGAAGCACGGATAGGCTTCCCCACGCCGGCGAGCCTTGGCCCGATGCGCGCTTTGCGCGTTTCTCCGCAGGATCGATATCCACGGGCCGCCCGAGCGCAAGCGCGGCGAAGCGCTGCATGAATGTTTGCAGATCCGCCGACGCGGCAGGTGTCATGTTCGGCATGCGAGTCGGATCGGGCGCGACGGGCGCGGACGGCGGCGGAACATCATCGCGCGCGATCAGACCATCGGCCGCGTATTGCGCGGCGACGCGGCGTTGGGCGTCTCCGTCGCCGGCCGGCGTTCCTGCAAGTCTTGCCTGTGCGGATGCCGGTCCCGCCGCCTGGAGTCGTTCGTCGAGCAGCGTCAGCAAGACGTTCGAAACCGTTCGGGAATCGTTTTCGATTGGTCCGGCATTGGGTTGGGCGGTAGGCTTCGACTCTTCATTGGGGGCCGGCGGCTTTTCCGGCTGGCGAAGAAGCTCGCGCTCGCCCTTGAGAAGAGCGGTGTTGGCCAGCAATCGGCTGACAATTTCCGGGTTGTTGACCACGTTCGATGCACCTCAAGCTGGCTCGATCCAACGCTCAGAAACGGCAGTGATCTCCGACCCTTGTCCTCTCCCCGAATCTAGCGTGGCGAAGTCGCGTTCGAACGCGGCGCGTTCTGCAGCACTTGAGTGAGATGCGTAAAGACATCCTCGATTGGCGCCTCATCCAGATTCTGCTTTAGCGCATCGTAAAGACGCGGCACGACCTCCATCGCCCGGTCGAGAGTCGCATCGCTGCCGCTTCTGTAACCGCCGATCGCGCGAAGATCGCGGGTGTCCTCAAATCGCGAAACAAGCTCGACGAGGTGGGTCGCGAACTGCGCCTGTGTCTTTGTCCGGATTTTCGGCGCCAAACGGGACAGCGAAACGAGCGGATCGACGGCCGGCAAGCGGCCCTGGCTGGCGATCGCACGGTCGAGAACGATGTGGCCGTCGAGAATGCCGCGCGTCGCGTCGGCAATCGGGTCGTTGTGGTCATCGCCATCGACCAGCACGGAAAGAACCGCGGTAATCGTACCGGCGCCTTCTTCGCCCGTCCCGGCGCGTTCGAGAAGGCGGGGCAGAGCGCTGAAGACGCTCGGCGGATAACCGCGCGCCACCGGAGGCTCGTTCGCAGCGAGCGCCAGCTCCCGGATCGCATGCGCATAGCGCGTCAGGGAATCGATGATCAGCAGGACGTTCTTGCCCTGGTCGCGATAGTATTCGGCAATGCACATGGCGGTGCTGGGTGCCATGCGCCGCATCATCGGGCTTTCGTCGGACGTCGCGACGACCGTGACGACCCGGTCGCGCGAAGCGCTGAGCGTGTCGTCGAGAAAATCGCGCACTTCGCGGCTGCGTTCGCCGACGAGGGCCAAAACCGTGACGTCACTTGACGGCGCCCGGCTGAGCATCGCCAGCAATGTCGATTTGCCAACGCCGGAACCTGCAAAAATCCCGATGCGCTGCCCGGCGCAGATCGGCGTGAAAAGATCGATGGCTTTGACGCCGGTGATCAACGGCTCCCCGAGGCGATTGCGCCGCATCGGAGCCGGAGGGCTTCCCTGTATCGGCACAGGGTGGGTTCCAGCCTGCAACGGTTCACCGTCATCGATCGGGTGACCGAGGGCATTAAGCGTCCGTCCCATCCAGGAGATATGGGGAGCGAGCGTCAACTGGCCGGACATCGCCGTCACCCGGCCGCCGAGTTCGACTCTATGATCTGCGATGAAAGGCGTAACATTGATCGTCTCGGCCTCGATGCTCGCGACTTCGGCGAGAACCGATCCGCCGACGCCCGCGATCGAAACGGCGTCGCCGATCGAAACGAACTTTGAAAGGCCCGAAACGACGATATAGCTCGGACTGATCCGCGCGACTTTTCCTGATACGCGATGCGCCGGACCGCGCTGGGCAGCATAGGCCAGCATGGCGTCAAGCCGCTCGAACGGGGCCGCTAAGGCTTCGATCGTCACGAGCCAGCCAGCGTTTTCAGGGAATCTTGCATTGAGGATTCCGTTTCCCGCAACACGTTGCTAACCGCATCGAAGCTGCGTTGCAGCGTCGTCAGGTGCGTCATTTCGAGGATCGGATTGACGTTCGATTTTTCGACATAGCCCTGAACGACCCCCGTCCTGAGGAAGTCGATTTCCGGCACGGGCTGTTCGTTCGAGACGACGCCGGCGCCTGCCGCGCGCGACAGCTTCGCGCCCTGCGGCATGATATAAAGACCGAACGCGCCGAGGTTATTGCCGTCCTGTTCGATCGTTCCGGCCTTGTTGATGGCCGGCCGCCCACCTTGCGGATCGAGTTGGATCGGCGTTCCGCCCGCATCGAGGAAGGGATCGCCCATGAGGTTGGTCAGCACGCCATCCTTGCGCATCTGCATGCGTCCGTCGCGCGTGTAGACGGTGCCCGTTGGCGTTTGAACCGCGAACCAGGCGTCGCCGCGAATAGCGATATCGAGGGGATTGTCCGTTTGGGTCAGCTCGCCGCCTTGGGTCGAGAGGTGCGTTTCGCCATCGGAAACGAAGCTGACGGCGTTCTCGCCGTTTCGCGTCACCAACTCCTCGAATGACATTTCCTCCGCCCGGAAACCGGCGGTCGAGGCATTCGCGACGTTGTTGGCAACCGTGTCGAGCCGCCGCTGCAAAGCAAGCTGCGCTGAAAGGCCGACGTAGATGTTGGATTGCATTGCTCAATAGTCCTGCGGGCGCTCGCGCGCAGTCGCGGGCGCTATTTCACCGTTGATTCTGGCAAGCTAGCGATACGAGCTTGTGGGGGACTGACGGCCCAGCTTCCGGGAAAGCTCGCGTTCGGGCGGGCAAGTCCCACGCAAGCCGACGCGGTGCTTAGTAGGGTTCCGCATAACCTACAGGGGCGCCGCGCGTGACAATCATTGTCGGACTTTTCATCACCTTGGCTTGCATGCTCGGAGGCTTCACAGCCATGGGCGGCCATGTGTGGGTGATTTGGCAGCCTTGGGAGTACGTCATTATCTGCGGCGCCGCGCTGGGCACGTTCGTCGTCGCCAACCCGATGAAAACGATTAAGGATTCCGGCAAGGCGTCGATCGAGGCCTTCCGCAATGACGTGCCCACGATGGACGAGCACATCGAGCTGCTCTCGCTGCTGTTCTTTATGATGCGCGAGCTTCGCGACAAGTCCCGCGCCGAAATGGAAATGATCATCGACGCGCCGCAGGAAGCGGAAGTCTTCAATCGCTCGCCGAGCGTAACGGCGAACGAAGAGCTGACGACCTTTATCTGCGATTATTTCCGCTTGATCATCATGGGCAACGCCCGGACCCATGAAATCGAAGCTCTGATGGACGAAGAGATCGAGACGGTCCGCCACGATAAGATGAAGACCTATCATGCGCTCGTCGCCGTCGGCGATGGCTTGCCCGCACTCGGCATCGTCGCGGCGGTGCTCGGCGTCGTGAAAGCGATGGGCGCCATCGATCAGTCTCCCGAAATTCTGGGACACCTCATTGCGTCGGCCCTGGTCGGGACATTCGCCGGTATCTTCTTCTCATATGCCGTGGTCGGACCGCTCGCGACGAAGGTCAAGATCGTGCGCGAGAAGCGTCTTCGGTCGTACGTCATCGTCAAGCAGTCGTTGCTGGCGTTCATGAACGGTGCGATGCCGCAGGTGGCGATCGAGCACGGCCGCAAGGCAATCTCCGCCTACGAACGTCCGACGATCAACGAGGTCGAAGCCGCGACCATCAGTGGGGGCGCCGCATCCGCCGCACGCGAAAGCAAAAAGGCGGCCTGATGATCCTCGCGAAGCACCGCGTATGTTCACGATCGGCGGCCCACGCAGTCGGCGCCATTGCAGCCTTCCTCGATTGGGGATCGTGCCGTGAGCATTGACGTAACAACTGAGATGGCGGCCGCGCATAAAGCTCTCGAGCGCGCCCTGTCCGCCGGACAAAACCGCCCCGACCGGCTGCCCGGTTTGCAGATGATCTTCGGCCAGTTGCCGCGCGTCATGGTCGAGGAGATCGGCAATCTGTCTGTTCTGCCGTTGAAGGTCCGCTTATTGGATCTGACGGCTTCGACGCTCGGGGAATCCTGTGATCTGCCGCCGAATGCATTGGCGGGCGTCGTTCGCGCCGAGAGATGGCGCAGCTGGCTCTATTTCTTGGCCGACGACATGACGACCGCGCTGTTCGTGGAAGCCGCGTCAGGGAGCGAAGGATTTTCGCCGCTTGGGCCGACTGTCCGCAAGCCGACGAAAACCGACGCCAACGTCGTCCGCATTCTCTTCAAGCGCATGGCGCGCTCTTTGACAGGTGCTTTTTCGCTGCTCGTCGATATTCCGTTCGAAGTCACGAACGTCGTCGATAAGATCGAACTCGAACCCCAGTTGAGCAAGTCGTCGCCGGTCATCGTTGCGCGCTTGACGATTGAATATCCCGGCCATGCCGGCATCGTGACGATCATCATCCCGCAGATGGCGCTCGATCCGATTCGCGATCAGTTGGCCGATGCCACGACGGCCGATGCGATGGCGAGCGCCGGGTCGCCGCCGCGGCCCAGCAACGATTCTGGTTGGTCGAAACAACTCGCCGACGAGATTGCACGCGCGTTCATCGATCTCAGCGGCATTCTTGAAGAACGGCCCATTCCCTTGGGAGAGGTTCAGAAGTTTGCTGTCGGAACGGTCGTCGAACTGGTGTCCCCGTCGATGTCGCGCGTTCGGCTGGACTCCGACGAAGTGCCGCTCTTTTGGTGCGAACTCGGAAAGACCGACGGCGCGTTGACACTTCGCGTCGAGGACGAATTCGATCACAGCAAAGATGCAGTGGATGAGTTCTATGGGCTGTAGACGTCGCGTCCCACAAGGCTCCGGCACGTTTCAACGGCGATACTCGCAAATCAGTGACCCTAACGGCGAAGGCATTCGGAAATGACGGCAGACGAAACGGATGAAATGGAGCACGGCGGCGAAGCCGCCACCGCTCCCGACTTCGAGCAAACCTTTGCCGGAATAGCTTCGTCGGCTTTTTCCGATGGCGGGAAGGTCGATGGCTTTTCGGAGTTGATGCACAGCCAGCCCGATGACGCGGCGGAAGCGCACGACGCGACGGCCGAAGCCGATAATAGCGCGCTGATCGCCGGGCTTCCGGTGATGATGAAAGTCGTGCTGGGGTCGGCGAAAATGCCGGTCGCGACGCTCGCGAAGCTGACCAAAGGCTCGGTCGTCAAGCTCGACAAGATGGTCGGCGATTCCGTCGATATTCTCGTCAATGGCCGCCTTATCGCGCGCGGCGAGGTCGTCGTCTTGAATGAAGCGCAATCGCGCTTCGGCGTCGTGCTGACTCAGGTCGGCAAACTTTCCCCCACCGCGAAATAGCAGGCACATATGATGTCGCAGCCAGCAAACGGGTATGGAGCGTCGCGGCCGTTGACGGGCGCCGAAAAAGTCGGCGTTCTCCTGCTCGCGCTTGGCAAAGAGCGCGCCAACGGACTGCTCAAAAAATTCAACCCGGAAGAACTGAACATCATCGTTCGTTCAACCGAGGTCATGCCGACGATTACCGCCTCGGATCTGGAAGGCATCGTCGAGGAATTCGAAAGCCAGCTCGGCTTGGGTACGCCCTTCGTCGGGCGCCCGGAAGACGTGAAGCGTCTGGTCATCGACGTCATCACCGAGAATAAATCGTCGTCGGAAGCGAGCGACTCGTTCGTCGCGCGCCAGGACATCTGGGGACGGCTCGCAAGCCTGCCCGACGATGTGCTGCAAGGCCACCTCCGCTCCCAATCGCCGCAAATTGCAGCCTATTATCTTGACCGCCTCGGAACCGAACGTGCGTCGAGCCTTCTGAAGACCTTCTCGCCCGCCGAGCGCAACGACCTGATGAATCGCATTCTCGGTCTCGGCCAACTATCTCCGCAAGTTATCGAGGCACTCGAAACATCGCTGCACGAGGGGCTTTTCGATAACGATCGCCGCTCATCGGATAAGCACATCACGATGGCTGGCATCCTCAACAACATGGAGAAAGAGGAAGCAGCGGAAGTCCTGACGTTTCTCAGCCAAATCAAGCCGAAAGACGCCGAAGCCATCCGCAAGATGCTGTTCAAGTTCGAGGATCTCTTGAAGCTGGCGCCCAAGGCGATGACCGTGCTGATGGACGGCATCCCCGTCGAGCGCACAGTGATCGCGTTGCAAGGAGCCCCGGCAGACCTGCGGGACAAGGTTCTGGCGGCCTTGTCGCCACGCGCACGCCGCATGGCGGAGGCGGAGTTGCAGGGTCCGGTCAACGTCGCGCAGCGCGACATTGCCGAGGCACGTCGCGCGATCGTCGACTCGGTGCTGCGGCTTTCGGCCGAAGGCACGATCGAAATTCCAAGTCAGTCTGCCTAGACGACTGGGAATAGGAAGCCCTCATGTCCGAGCAGGACAAAGAAAGCAAGACAGAGGAAGCCACCGACAAACGCTTGTCGGATGCGAAGGGCGACGGCAACGTCCCGGTTTCGCGAGAGGTTCCGAACTTCAGCTACTTGATGGCGTCGCTGCTCGTGATCGTCGTCCTCGGCCAGGCGTTCACCGCCCACCTCACCGATCTTCTCATCGGGCTTCTTTCAAACGTCGGGTCCATTCATCTTCAAAATGCCGGCGACGCGATGATGTTGTTCAATGTCGTAGGCAAAGCCGCAGCCGCGGTCGCAGCGCCGATCATCCTGGTTTTCGGCGCCGCCGGCGTCTTGGCCTCCGTCATTCAGAATCCGCCGGCTTTGATCGCGAAACGGATCATGCCCGATATCAGCCGCTTGTCGCCCGCAAAGGGGCTGAAGCGCATCTTCAGCATTTCGGGCTTCGTTGAATTCCTGAAGCTTTCGCTTCGCATCATCGTCATCGCCGCCGCCAGCGTCCTGATCCTGATCTACATGTGGCACGATTTTACGACCTCGATCTGGAGCGATCCCGCGGCGATCCTGACGCTGTCGCAAAAAAGCGTCGCGATGCTGCTCGTCACGCTGGCGCTGTTGTCCTTCACGCTTCTGATCTTTGACCTTCCGGTTGCTCGCGTGCTTTGGCGGCGCTCGCTGCGCATGGCGCGCCAGGAAATCAAGGACGAGCGCCGTCAGATGGAAGGCGATCCTCAATTCAAGGCGCGCCGCCAGTCGATCGCTCGCGCGCGTTCACGCCAGAGAATGTTGAAGGGCGCGCTGCGAGCGACCGTGGTCATCGCCAATCCGACTCACTTCTCGATCGCGCTTCGCTATGTGCGGTCGGAAGGCGGTGCGCCGCGCGTCGTCGCCAAGGGTCAGGATCTCATCGCACTCAAAATTCGTAAGATCGCCGAAGAAAATGGCATCCCGATCATCGAAGACAAGGCTCTTGCAAGGTCCCTATATGCAAAAGTGGAAGTGGATCAAATGATACCAGTCGAGTTCTACAGAGCTATCGCGGAAATTCTGCTCCGTTTGCAGTCGCGACGGTCCAGATCAAATCCTGTTCGTGCCTGAGGGATGTTGGTTCATGCGGCTTAATCGAATCGATCATTCTATCGAACGTGAAAAAATTCTCGGCGAGAGCATCCGAAGTGTCGCAGCCGACCTTCGCCTGATCGAGCTACCCGATATCGTGACGTACCTGAAGAGCGGGCAGATCAGCAGCGTCAGCGCGCTTGTGCAGGCGTCGATCGAACTCTCGTTCAAGCCGGAGACCTTGAGATTCGGCTACTCGGGCGACGTATTCCTCGATTGGGGAACGGTGCCGTGCGTGTCGTTCGACATGGAATTCCACCATCAGGCCATCCATGTCTATTTCCGGCTGCAACTCGATGCCGAGGAAGCCGGGGTCGAGATCACGTACATATCGTTCGAAGGCGAATCGGCCGGACCGGAGCAGAACACGACCCGTCTGCATGAGGCCCTCGGTGAAGCGCGCCTGAATTAGCGGCAGGCGCTTTCTTCCTCTTGTAAAAACGTCGTCCAATTGAGCCGCTGTCCAGTCCGACGCAAGCGAAGGGGCGCAAAAAGGGGAGGCCATAAAAAGGATATGTCATGCCCCCCCTGCAACTCTTCGATCTTGCTTTTCGCCAGAACGAATGGCTCGCGCAGCGCCAGTCGGTGATTTCATCGAACATCGCGAACGCCAATACGCCGGGATACAAGGCAAGGGACGTCGAGAGCTTCGAGGACGTCATGCGCCGGTCCATTCCGATGGCGCAGACGAACGCCAATCATCTTGGCGCTCCGGACGACGGGACCGTGCCCGCGCACGACAGCGATTCGAGCGACGCCGAAGTTTTGGTGTCCGGCAACGACGTCAGCCTCGAGGACGAATTTCTGAAGTCTGGCGAGGTGATGCGGAGCTACTCGCTGAACACCCAGATCCTGAAAACCTTCAGCAGCATGCTGCACTCCGTGACGAAGGGCTAAGATATGAGTGATCCTCTCCTTTCATCGGCGAAGTCCGCAGCCGCCGGGCTCTTTGCGCAGTCCTCGCGCATGCGGGTCGTCTCGGAAAATATCGCCAACGCATCGACGACGGGCAAAACGCCGGGCTCCGATCCCTACCAGCGCAAGACGATCAGCTTCGAAAGCGAAATGGACGACAAGAGCGGCGCCGATCTGGTCAAGATCGACGAGATCGCGCGCGATGAAACGCCGTTCCAGACCGAATACATGCCGGGCAATCCGGCGGCGGACGACAAGGGCATGGTCAAGATGCCGAACGTCAACATGCTGGTTGAACTCGCCGACATGCGCGAGGCGTCCCGCTCCTACACGGCGAACACCCAGGTCATCAAACAGGTCCGCGAGCTCGTCTCGATGACCATCGATCTAATGAGGCAGTCATGAGTCTATCCGTTGCAATGCTGGCGCCGACGATTGATCGCGCCGCCGGGTCGGCGGCAACCGGTGCGCCGTCCGTTTCAGCGCCGGCGTCGGGAGCGCCCGTTCCGCAAGCCGATTTCGCACAAACCCTGGCCTCGATGGCGACCGATGCGATCTCGACAATCAAGGCCGGCGAAATGACGGCGACGGCCGGCATGAAAGGTCAGGCGTCCCTTCAGCAGGTCGTACAGGCGGTCATGATGGCCGACCAAACACTTCAGACGGTGGTGGCCGTTCGCGACAAGGTCGTGAGCGCCTACCAGGAAATCAGCCGGATGCAGATTTGAGGTCGTAATCCATGAGAGCACTTTCGATTGCCGCGACGGGAATGGCGGCCCAGCAGACCAACGTTGAAGTCATCGCCAACAACGTCGCCAACATCAACACGACGGGCTTCAAGCGCGCACGCGCCGAGTTCAGCGACTTGCTTTATCAGACCGACCGCGCAGCCGGCACGCTGGCAAGAGATGATGATTCTGTCGTCCCGGAAGGCAATCAGGTTGGTCTCGGTGTCCGCACCGTCGCCATCCGGCATTTGTCCATGCAGGGCGCTCTGGCGCCAACCGGCAATAAATTGGACTTGGCGCTGAGCAGCGGCGGAAGCGGATGGTTTCAGGTTCAGGGCGAGAACAATGAAATTCTCTACACCCGGGACGGCGCCTTCAATAAGGATCCGAATGGCCGTCTGGTGACGCTGGACGGCAACCTTGTCATTCCCAACATCACCATTCCGGCGACGGCGACTGACGTCCAGATCAACACGGCCGGTCAGGTTTACGCCATCATCGGAGCCACCGGGCAGCAGCAGCTTCTCGGGCAGTTGTCGCTCGCGAACTTTGCCAACGAGACCGGCCTCGACGCCTTGGGCGGCAACCTCTTCCGCGAAACGCAGGCCTCCGGCGACGCGATCATCGGCAATCCCGGCGATCCGGGATTTGCAACGATCCAGCAGGGCTATCTCGAAAGTTCGAACGTCGATCCGGTGAAGGAAATCACTGAGCTGATTGGGGCCCAGCGTGCCTATGAGATGAACTCGAAAGTCATCACCGCAGCCGACGACATGTACAGCACCATCACGAAGAACATGCCATGATCGTGAAGCCGCGCCACGGCAAAGCGTCTTTGGTGTTCGCCTGCGCCGCCGCCATTCTCAGCATATGCGGCGCAGCGCACGCGGACGCGATGCATACGGTCTTTGTTCCGCGCAATGTCATTTATCCGGGCGATGTGATCACGGCCGATGCGCTTGTCGAACGTCAAGTCAGCAGCAGCCTCGAAAATCACGCCTTCTTCGGTGAAAACCCGAAGGATCTCATCGGCAAGGTCGCGCGCCGGACATTGATTGCCGGCCAGTTCGTGCCGCGCTCGGCGGTGCGCGCAGAAGACGTTATCCGCCAGGGCCGGCCCTACAAGATGACCTACAATTCCGAATTCATTTCGATTGTCGGCACGGGCGTGCCGCTGCAGTCGGGCGCCGTCGGAGAAATCATCTCGGTGCGCAATCCGACGAGCGGCATGATCGTCAAAGCGCGCGTGCTGCCGGATCGAACGCTGACGGTCGATGTGCAATGAGAATTTGCTTCGCAGTGCTGCTTTTTCTTTTCGGCATCGGTTCCGCCGGAGCGGTGACGCGCATCAAGGATATTACGGACGTCAAAGGCGTTCGCACGAACCAGCTCGTCGGCTACGGCCTCGTCGTGGGATTGAACGGAACGGGCGATACGCTCAGGAACACGCCGTTCACGCAGCAGTCCATCCAGGCGATGCTCGACAAAATGGGCGTCAACATTCGCGGCTCTCAATATATTCCGAATACGCGCAACGTTGCAGCCGTCATGGTCACGGCGGAACTGCCGGCATTCGCGACAAAAGGCACCCGGTTCGACGTTACCGTGGCATCGATGGGCGATGCCAAATCGCTGGCTGGCGGCTCGCTCATCATGACGTCGCTCGCGGGCGCCGATCAAACGATCTACGCCGCAGCGCAAGGGTCGATTGCGATTTCGGGCTTTCTGGCGAAAGGCGCGGCGGAATCGATCACCTCCGGAATTCCGACGCGCGGCCGTATCCCTAACGGAGCCATCGTCGAACGCGATGCGCCGGCGTCCTCACTGGAAGGCATGCCGCTCCAACTCGAATTGCGTAATCCGGATTTCACGACTGCGGTGCGCATCATGGATGCGATCAACGCCTATTCGATGAATCGCTTCGGCATGAAATTGGCGCAAGCCGAAGATCTTCAGAGCATCTCACTTCGCCGCCCGAGAGGCGTTTCGGCGCCGCGCCTTTTCGCGGAACTCGGCGAACTGCGCGTCGATCCCGATCAGACGGCGCGCGTCGTCATCGACGAGAGAACGGGTACGATCGTTATCGGCGCCGAGGTTCAGATTTCGACCGTCGCGGTCGCGCACGGCAACATCACCGTTCGTGTCAAGGAAACGCCGCAAGTTTCGCAGCCGCTTCCCTTCGCCAGAGGGCATACCGTTACCGTGCCCGATACGCAGGTCGATGTGGATGAGGCGGGTGGACAGGTCACGACCGTCCGCGGCGCAAGCCTTCGCGAGCTTGTTTCAGCCCTCAATCGCATGGGCCTGAAGCCGATCGGGATCATCGCCATCCTGCAGGCGATGAAGACTGCCGGTGCGTTACAAGCCGAACTGGTGATCCAATAATGGCCGCGCTTCTGCACGATCGCAAATGGAGACCGGCCGAAAGATGCCGCTGGTTGGCTTGCTTGGCCGGCATCGCGATGCTGGCCGGTGGTCCCGCTATCGCATCCGAAGATGGCAAGGCCAGCGTCGGCAAGGAGGAGGCGGTTGATGAGCTGCCGCCGCCACCGTCGACCCCGGTGCACCTCAGTCCGGCGGAGCAGTATTGCTCGAATGTCATCGACGCGGCGGCAGCGGCCCAGATCGCCCAGCAAACGCGAGAATTAGAGAAAGCTAAAAAGACGATCGATGAGCGTGTCGCATTGCTGTCGGCCAAGACGGAAGAGCTGAAAAAATGGGTCAAGAAGCGTGAAGATTTCACCTCGCATGCGACCGACGAGCTTGTCGAAATCTACAGCAAAATGAAACCTGACGCTGCCGCAAATCAATTGGCGGCGATGGACGAACTCACGGCGGCCGCCATCACATCGAAGCTCTCGCCGAAGGTCAGCAGCCTGATGCTGGCCGAGATGAATGCGGAGAAGGCGGCACGTCTCACGGCGATTGTCGCTGGGGCGGCCGAAGTTGCAACGAAGCTGGAGGCGATGGCGAATGCGCACCAGCAGTAGGTTTAAGCTCGCTCCGCTGCTCGCGGCATGCTCCGCATTGTTGTTGCCGGCATGTGCGCTTGATCAGTTGAAGGAAGTCAGCCGGGAACCGGCTCTTTCGCCCGTCGGGAGCGGTTTGGTTCCTGAGCGCGTGCCCCACATCCAGATCCCCGTAACGAAGGCCGCCTACAACTCCGGCAGCTCGACGTGGCGCGATACCGGCGCCGACCTCTTCCGCGATGCGCGCGCCTTCAAGATTGGCGACGTCGTCACCGTCAATATCCAGATCAAGGATCAGGCCTCGTTGGATAACACGCTCCAGCGATCGCGCGATGCCAGTGTCGGCCTCACATCCGCTTTGGATTTCGACTTTGGATTCGGCGGTACCGGCGCGGCCGGGTCCGGGAAGCTCGACGGCAATCTCGATCGCACCACCTCGACGGACTCAAAAGGCGGCATCACCCGGTCGGAGAACATCAATCTGCTCGTCGCCGCCGTCGTGACCGAAGTTTTGCCGAACGGCAACCTCGTGATCAGCGGCACGCAGGAAGTACGGGTCAACTTCGAGGTTCGCGTGTTGAGCGTGGCCGGAGTCATCCGGCCTCGCGACATCTCGACCGACAACCAGATCTCGTACGACAAGATTGCTGAAGCGCGCGTTTCGTATGGTGGCCGTGGTCGCGTGATGGAAATTCAGCAGCCGGCGTATGGCCAGCAAATCCTTGACATCGTGGCTCCGTTCTAGAGCCGAGGCGGGACATGGCGCAGGCACTCACAAAAGCGAACGATGGTCCGGCTTCGGGCGGCGCCGGCAACCTTATCAAGTCGATGGCGATCGCAATTCTGCTCGGAGGAGCAGGCGGCGTCGCGTTCGGCTATCTCGCTATGCCGACCCACGAGCCGGCCCCGCTGGCAACAGAAGAAAGCCCCGCCGCCACAAAGGAGTCGCTGGCCCCTGCGCCGGGCCGCTTCCCGAGCGACGCGCGCGAGATCCCCATTCCGTCCATCATTGTCGATCTCGAAGGCGAGCCGGCACCGCGGATTCGTCTCGATCTCTCGATCATCGCGGTTCACGGTACGGCCGAAACGGGCGTCCTGAAGGACGAAGTCCGGGAGGACGTCATTGCGTATCTCAAAGGGCTGAGCATCGCCGACATTCAGGACGCGCGCGGCTTCCAGAACTTGCGCGAACAGCTTGACGACCGCGCGAAGATCCGTGGGAGAGGCGCCATCCTCGGCATACTAATCGGCGGATTCCTGGTCGAATGACGGCAAAACGCATTACGTTGGCACTCGGCCTGCTGCTCTTGACGCCGACCGTCGCCCTGGCGCAGACGATCAATCTGGATACGCTTTTCCCGGCCGGCGATGCGTCGGTATCCGGCCGCATCGTTCAGCTCCTGGTCGTAATGACCGTTCTGTCGGTCGCCCCCGGGCTGCTGATGATGGTCACGTCATTTGCAAGATTCGTCATCGCGCTGTCGTTCCTGCGCTCGGGTCTCGGTCTGCAAACGACTCCGAGCAACCTCATTCTCGTCAGCCTTGCGCTGTTCATGACCATGTTCGTCATGGCGCCGACATTCCAGGCGGCCTGGGAAAACGGCGTCAAGCCGATGGTCGAGAACAAAATCAGCCAGCAAGATGGCTATACACGTACGACCGAACCGTTCCGCGCATTTATGAAAGCGAACGTGCGCGAGAAGGACGTCGCTATTTTCCAGGACATGGCCAACGAGCGCCTGGGCGTGCAGGGCAAAGCCAGTGAGGACGATCTGCGGGTGCTGATCCCCGCCTTCATGGTCTCTGAACTTCGCCGCGGCTTTGAAATCGGCTTTCTCGTGACGTTGCCGTTTCTCGTCATCGATCTTGTCGTTGCAACAATCATGACCTCGATGGGCATGATGATGATGCCGCCGACAGTGGTGTCGCTACCACTCAAGATTTTGTTCTTCGTTCTTGTCGACGGTTGGAGCTTGCTCGTCGGCGCGCTCGTTAAATCCTTTTCTTGAATCCAATACTCAGAAATATCGATGATTTTCAGCGGTCGCTCACCATTTTCGACCGCCGTTGGCGAGTGCTTTCCTAACCCTCATTAACCATTCGGAAAGAACTCTTCGATAAGACATGGCGCATGACAGAGTGGTTTTATTGGACCACAGGCATGACGCCGATCTGCCAGGCCGGAAAATCCGGCATGTCCCCCGTAGCGCGTACTTTGTGCTGAGTAAAAAGGACCAGGGACATGGGCATGAATAGCATTAATACCAACGTTGCGGCGATGACCGCGTTGCAGTCGCTTCAGCAGACCTCCAAGGACATGCTGACGACCCAGAGCCGTATTTCGACGGGTCTGCGGGTCGCTTCTGCTTCCGACAACGCCGCTTATTGGTCGATCGCGACGTCGATGCGTTCGGACAACGACTCGCTCTCGACCGTCCAGGACGCGCTTGGTCTTGGCAAGGGCACCGTGAACGTCGCTTATACGGCGATGAACAGCAGCATCGACCTCGTGTCGAGCATCAAGCAGAAGTTGACGGCGGCTCTCGGACCGGGCGTCGATCGCAGCAAAATTCAGTCGGACATCACCGAACTCCAGAACCAGCTCAAGGGCGTCGCCGATTCGGCCAGCTTCTCGGGCGAGAACTGGCTCTCGGTCGACTCCGCCACGTCCGGCTACAATGCGACGAAGTCGATCGTTTCGTCCTTCACGCGCGGCGCCGATGGCTCGGTTTCGATCGGCTACATCAAGGTCGATACATCGACTGCCGTTCTGTTCGACGCCAGCACCGGCGCCAGCGCCGGCGGCATCCTCGACTCGCAGCGTAGCTCGACCGGCGCCGTTGTCACCACGGGCGGCACGTCGATCATGGACATCGACATCAGCACGCTCACGGATAGCCAAGCCGACCAGGACAAGCTGGCCGGTTACATCGCCAGCGTCTCCAAGGCGTTCGACGAAATGACCAACGCCGCGACGGGCCTTGGCGCCAACCAGACCCGCATCAACCTGCAGTCGGACTTCGTGTCCTCGCTGATGGACTCGATCACCACCGGTGTTTCGCAGCTCGTCGATGCCGATATGAACAAGGAATCGACCAGGTTGCAGGCTCTCCAGGTTAAGCAGCAGCTCGGCGTCCAGGCGCTCAGCATTGCCAACCAGTCGAGCCAGAACATCCTGTCGCTCTTCCGCGGCTAAGCAAATAAGGCCCGGCGTTAGCCGTCGGGCCTTGTCGATCCGATCCTGAGGCGGGTCGGCGATCTCGGTCTTGGCTGCTTGCAGTCGAGGCTTCGATCGCCGGCCCGTCACCTTTACACAAGGTTCACTCTCTACCGTCGGCGCTGAACCGTGCCGTCAGGACCGAGAGATGGATTGGAGTCAATTCCAGAACTTATACAACAGTCTCAAGGGACTGGGACGTCAACGCTTGATCGCTCTCGGAGCGGCGGGCGTTCTCGTATTTGCGCTCATTACCGTGGGCAGCTACTTCGCCTCCCGCTCGAACTTCGAGACGCTCTATGTCGGGCTCACGCCGCCTGACATCAGCAGCATGGGGCGCGTCCTCTCGGAAGCAAACATCCCGTTCGAATCGAGTCTGGACGGCACCAAACTTGGCGTGCCCATCGGGCAAGCCGATCAGGCCAGAGCTCTCCTCGCGGAAAAAGGCTTACCCGGGAGTCCCAACGCCGGATACGAACTCTTCGACAAGCTCGGCCCGCTTGGGCTGACCTCGTTTATGCAGGAAGTTACGCGCGTCCGGGCACTCGAAGGAGAACTCGCGCGGACGATCCAATATCTGCGGGGCGTACGCGCCGCGCGCGTGCACCTCTTCCTGCCGGACCAAAATGCGCTACGGACAAGCAAGGAAGCGCCCTCCGCGTCCGTCGTCATCAGGACGGACGTCTCGGGAGATGCGACTGCGGCTCCGGCAATCAAGCACTTGGTCGCGTCTGCCATTCCCGACCTGAAGCCCAATGACGTGCAAGTCATCGGTACCGACGGAAGCATCCTCGGCGGCTCCAGTGATATTGCCGGCGACGTGCCGGTCCAGATGCTGGACTTGGAACGCACGGTCTCCAAACAGGTGCGCGACAGCGTACGACGCGCCCTCTCGCCGTATCTCGGCTTGGATAATTTCGAAGTCAGCGCGATGGCGCGGTTGAATATCGACAAGCACAAAAGCAGCGAAACGAAGTTCGATCCCGACTCCAAGGTCGAACGCTCGACCCGCGTCATCAAGGAAGCGCAAAGCTCCAGCGACGGCTCCGGGAAAACCGAAGTCAGCGTCGATCAGAACATTCCGAACGAAGCCGCCCAACCCGGAAAAAGCGAGAAGAAACGCGCTCAGGATCGCAAGGAAGAGACGACGAACTACGAGATCAGTTCGACGTCGGCTTCGACGACCAGCGAAGGCTACAAGATCGACAACATATCGCTCGCCGTCGTCGTCAATAAAAAGCGCCTTCAGGAGATTATCGGCAAGGACGCCAAGAGCGAGGATATCGACAGGCAGGTTGCCGAGATTCAGAAGGTTGCGCTTTCCGCCGCCGGTCTCGATACAAAGCGCGGCGATCATATCAGCGTCGCAGCCGTCGATTTCGCCGCGTCTCCGCTCGGCGGTGGATCGGAGGCGGGCGTCGAATGGACGACGATGCTGATGACCCTCGCAGGGACAGCCATCAAATCCATAACCATCCTGCTTGTCGTCGCGATCGTCATCATGGCCGGATTCAGGCCGGCGATGCGGACGTTGCTCTCGGGCAGCGGAACGGCGGCTTTGGGCGATAGCTCGATGGCGACGCTGGCGGTTTCGAATTTGGCCGAAGGTGCGACCGTACCTCTCGACATGCCCGAAATGTCATCTCCGCTCCTAGAGCCTGGAGCCAATCCCTTCGATACGGCGGACTTCGGCTCGTCGGGCTTTGCGGGTGACGGGATGTCCCTTGGCCGTTCGCTGGCATTCGGGCCCGTCGAGAAACTCGGCGCCATCATCGCCCGCGATGAAGAGCAGGCGACTGCGATCATGAAGCACTGGGTTAAAAACGGATGATGGCCAGAGCGCACAGTTCGGCCTTTTCTCTGCTGTCTGACTTCGGCCGCGAGAAATCCGAATTCAAACAGCCTGATCCCGAAGTGCAGCTGAAGAGCGCCTTCGACGACGGCTATCAGCAAGGCTTGTCCGAGGGACGTGCGGAAGCTCAGGCCGACGCCGAACTGCAGCTCGCTGAAAGCGAGGCGTTGCACGCCGAAAAGCTGAACGCCGACCGCCAGGCTTTCGAGCGCGATTGTGCCGAAGTCCTCGCCGCACGCCTCGACGCGGCCATGTCGCAAATCGAACGAGCGGTTGCCGAACGTGTGGCGGACTATCTTCGTCCATGGCTCGTCGAGCAACTTCGCGTGCGCGCGATACAGGGCCTGGAAAGCGCCATTGGAAAAGCCCTGAGCGGCGGTGCGAAGGTTCATATCGAAGCCCCTGCCGACGTCTTGGCTTATCTTCGCGACCGATTGCCGGCTGAAGGATTTCAGATCGGCTATTCCGAAAGCGCGACGTCCGACATTCGCGCGCACATCGAAGACACGGAGATCGAAGCGAACATTTCGACTTGGGTGGCCGAGCTTGAGGCACTGACAGAATGAGTAACGGCCAGGAAGACGTTTCGTCCCAGCCATTGGTCATCGTACGGCGGCGGCGCAATACGGAAGAAGGGCATCACGGAGGTGTCTGGAAAATTGCGTACGCCGACTTCATGACCGCGATGATGGCGTTCTTCCTCGT
>DATLJG010000120.1:0-1561 GCA_035538995.1 Hyphomicrobium sp.
CCGTGCGCCTTGATGGCGCCGTCGATCATCGCCAGCGCCCCGTGTCCGACGAACGGGCGGATCTGAAGTTCGTCGACACGCGGCAGGCCAAGTGTCCCGAGCACGTAATTCGTCGCTTCCGCCAGGTCGGGTGCGGTATCCACAAGTGTTCCGTCGAGGTCGAAAACGATCGTCCAGCCGTTCATGAATTCTCCTTAAATCGCAGCGTACCGTATCGGCCGGGCCGGATGTTGTCACGGCGGCACGAAGGCAGGTGCGCAGCAGCTCTGCTTGAAAGGGATTTGGCGGCGGCATACAGAGAGCACGCGGCCGGAATGTCGGCGGCGACGTCGCAGGACAGTTGAACTCCAGGGAGCGGGCATGAGCAGTGACGACTGGAAGCGGCAGGCAGCCGAGCAGGCTTTAAGTTTCGTCGAGGATGGCATGAAGCTCGGGCTCGGTACCGGCTCCACGGCCGCCAAGTTCGTGGACTTGCTTGGCGCCAAGGTGAAAGCCGGCCTCAATGTCGTCTGCGTGCCGACGTCGGAGGCAACACGCGCTCAGGCTGCGGCGCTCGGAATCCCGCTCGCGACGCTCGATCAGCATCCGGCGCTCGACCTGACGGTCGACGGAGCCGATGAACTCGACGACGAGCTGCGGTTGATCAAGGGCGGCGGCGGCGCACTGCTGCGCGAGAAGATCGTGGCCGTCGCGTCCGAGCGTCTCGTGATCATTGCCGATGCCAGCAAGCGCGTCGAGGTCCTCGGCCGCTTCCCGCTGCCGATCGAGGTCGTGCCCTTCGGACTTGTGGCGACGCAGAATATGATTACGCAACTGGCATCGGATTGCGGCTGCGATGGAGAAATCAAGCTGCGCGAAGCCGGCGGCAAAGCCTACGTGACAGACAATGGCAACTATATTCTCGATTGCGCTTTCGGCGCGATTGACGACCCTGAAGCATTGGACGACGCTCTGAAGCTCATTCCTGGCGTCGTGGAAAGCGGGTTGTTCCTCGGCATTGCGGACGTCGGGATCGTTGCGGGACCAAAGGGCGTTGAAGTTCTGTCGGCGATCGAATCCGATTTCGAAGAGGAGAATTGACAATGCGTGCCTTGTTGTTCGCGATTGCGATCGCAGCAGGCTTTGCTGTTCCGGCGTTCGCCGAAGAGACGCCGCCTCCGGTTGACCCGGCACGCATGGCGGCGGCGCGTGAGCTCATGGAAGTGACGGGTGTCACGAAGCAGATGGACGGCATGGTCGAAGCCATGTCACACGGCTTCGCGAAGGGCGCGAACGCCGATACCTCGCCGGCTGGCAAGGAGCTGTCCGCTCAATTCGACACCGGAATGAAGAAACTGCTCGAATACAAGGATCAGATGATTTCTGATTTCGCGACTCTTTATGCGCAGACCTTCACCGCTGAAGAAATGAAGACCGTCGCCGATTTTTATCGCACCGGGGCCGGAGCCAAATTCATCGCGATGACGCCGGAGCTGATGCGGAAGGGCGCGGCGATCGGCATGAAGTACAGTCAGAAGATCGCCGACCAGATGAAGGCCACGGCGCCCGCAAATCAAGTTCC
>DATLJG010000121.1:0-4481 GCA_035538995.1 Hyphomicrobium sp.
CCGGCGCATAAGGCGTGGTGGAAGCAGATCGACGGCTGGCGCGGTAAGAAATCGCTTGCCTACAAGAACTCCAAAGACATGATCATGCCGCAGTATGCGTGTCAGCGTCTTTATGAGTTGACGAAAGATCGCGATACTTACTTCACGACGGAAGTCGGCCAGCACCAGATGTGGGCCGCGCAATTCCTCCACTTCGAGGAGCCGAACCGTTGGATGACGTCGGGCGGACTGGGAACGATGGGCTATGGGCTGCCGGCGGCGATCGGCGTCCAGCTCGCGCATCCGAAGTCGCTCGTCGTCGATGTCGCGGGCGACGCATCGATCCTGATGAACATCCAGGAATGCTCGACGGCGGTGCAGTACCGGCTGCCCGTGAAGGTGTTCATCATGAACAATGAATACATGGGCATGGTGCGCCAGTGGCAGCAGCTCCTGCACGGCAACCGCCTGTCGGAAAGCTATACCGAAGCACTTCCCGATTTCGTGAAACTCGCCGAGGCTTACGGCTGGACCGGCATGCGCTGCGATCATCCGGCGGATCTCGACGATGCGATCGAACAGATGATCAACACCAAAGGGCCGGTGATCTTTGATTGCCACGTCGCGAAGCTCGCCAATTGCTTCCCGATGATCCCCTCCGGAAAGGCCCACAACGAGATGCTGCTCGGCGAGCACATTTCGGACGAAGAAGTCGAACGTGCAATCGGTGACGAAGGCAAGGTGCTGGTTTGAGAAAACTCACGACGCTCGGCGGCTTCGGCGGTCTCCTCGTTGCGCTGTGTCTCGGCGTGATGACGGCGGCGCCGTCTCCATTGCTGGCCAAGGAGACATGGAACCATGTCGCCAACATCAAGGACTCGGCGCAGCGGCTCGCCGCGCTCCATAAACGCGAAGGTTCGGCAGGCGTGCTGAAATTTATCGACGCCTGCTACCGCACGCAGATGCTGTCCAGCACCTATACGCAAGGGCTCGAGTCTTGCCTGGCGCAGGACTACATGCACTCGCAGGTTCTGGCGCAGATCTACGCCCGCATCCCGCAGGCCGAGCGCGTCCGCATGGGCGTTCCGGCGCCGGAAGATATTGCCAACGGCATGGGCCGGCGTTTCGTCGCCGCGTTCAAACAATACCATTTGGGCGTCAAGAAAGCCGAAGAGTTCAAGCGGCTCGTCGACAAGAACGGCCTGCCGATCTTCGTGAAGTCGGTGTTTCCTCAACGCCCGGCAGGCGACAGCGGCAAGGACGACGCCGGCGATGGCTCCGGCAAGCAGGACAACGACTGACGATGTTGAAACTGGTCATCGCCAATAAACTTTATTCGTCGTGGTCGTTGCGTCCCTGGGTTCTTCTGAAGACGCTCGGAATTCCCTTCGACGAAATCGTCATTCCGCTGCGCCAGCCGGATAGCCGCGATCGCGTGCTTGAGTATTCCCCGTCCGGCAAGGTTCCGGCTCTCATCGACGGCGATATCGTTGTCTGGGAAAGCATGGCGATCGTCGAGTATCTGGCTGAAGCGTATCCCGATAAGGCGATCTGGCCGAACGATCCGAAGGCCCGTGCCTGCGCGCGGGCCATTTCGAATGAGATGCACGGCGGGTTTCAGCCCCTGCGCCAAAGCTGCGCGATGCACCTCGGCGCCCGTTTCGCGACGCCGCCGCTGACGGATCCGCTCAAAGCCAACATCGATCGCGTCGAGGACATCTGGTCCGGCACGCGCAATCGTTTCGGTTCCGGCGGACCGTATCTGTTCGGGGACTTCAGCGCCGCCGACGCCATGTATCTCCCGGTCGTCACGCGCTTCGAGACCTATCAGATCCCGGTGCGCGAAGCGACGCGCGCCTACATGGATACGATGCTCGCTCATCCCGAATTCGTTTCGTGGCGTGAGGCGGCACTCAAGGAATCCTGGACGATCCCGGATTACGCGGCGGGGCACACCCTCGTTGAAAGCTACATTTGACGATTGAGATGATCCCGATGGCCGAACCACAAAGACAATCGCATTACCCAAGCGCGCCGCGCTCTCAAGAGATCGTTTCGCGCACCCTGTCGATCTTCGTCGATAACGAGCCGGGCGTTCTGGCGCGCGTCATCGGCCTGTTCGCGGGGCGCGGCTATAACATCGACTCGCTGACCGTCACCGAGGTCGAGCACGAGAAACACTTGTCGCGCATCACCGTCATCACGAGCGGCACGCCCGCCGTGCTGCAACAGATCAAGCATCAGCTCGAACGGCTCGTTCCCGTCCATCGCGTCCGCGATCTGACGGAGAAGGGCGAAGCGGTTCAGCGCGAGCTGGCGTTGGTCAAAGTCGTCGGCAAGGGCGAAAAGCGCATCGAAGCGTTGCGGCTGGCCGAAATCTTCCGCGCCAAGGTCGTCGATACCTCGATCGAGCATTTCGTCTTCGAAATGACCGGCAAGCCATCGAAGATCGAGACGTTCCTCAATCTGATGATGGAACTCGGGCTGGAGGAGGTCTCGCGTACGGGCGTTGCGGCGATCGGGCGAGGGCCGGCGGTCTGACGCTTTATCGCCGATAGCCACCATGCATTCCCCACTGCGCATCCCGTCTCGGAGGGCAGGCGAATAGACCGCGCTGCCGGTCACAGATGTCTCAGGATCTCATCCTATCGCTGATTGTGTTTGCCTTCGTCGGGTCCATGACGCCTGGCCCGAACAACACGATGCTGCTGGCATCCGGTGTGAACTTCGGATTCCGCCGGACGCGGGCGCACATGCTCGGGGTGACGATCGGCTTCACGGTGATGGTGCTGGCGGTCGGCCTCGGAATCGGCCGCGTGTTCTCACTTTTTCCGCCGCTCTATACGGTGATGCGCGTTGTCAGCATCGTCTATCTGCTGTGGCTCGCCTGGCGCATCGCGACGGCGGGCGCCACCGATCCGATTGTCGGCGACGAAGCCCGGCCGATGACATTCATCGAGGCTGCCCTGTTTCAGTGGGTCAATCCGAAGGGCTGGATGGTCGCTTTGAGTGTCGCCGCGAACTACGTCGCACCGGATCATCTCTGGGCCGACGTGACTGTGCTCTCGCTGGTTTTCCTGATCATTTCGCTGATTTCGACGTCGAGTTGGGCGCTGTTCGGCACGTCGCTTCGGCCGTTCCTCGCGGATGCGCAGGCGATGCGCATCTTCAATGTTGCGATGGCCTTGGCGCTCGTGGCGTCGCTGTGGCCGATCGTTCGCGACATGGCGTCGTAAGGTCTGGCGGGAGCATCGTTTGATGGCAGCTCGGTTAACGGTGCCCGTCGATCTAGGGAGCGGCCACGGCGAAATATGCGGAATTAGGGCAGTCGGTAGCACCCCCGGGCCGTTGAATCCTCGGTCCGATCTCTGTAGGTTCCGCCCAGATTTCGGGGTGCCCGTTTCTAGCCGATCTGGCCCCCTGTGCTTTCAACCCAGCCCGACCGTCGATTCCGACCGGGGAACCCGAAAGGCCGCCCATGCGCGTCTATTACGATCGTGATGCCGACATCAATCTCATCAAGTCGAAGAAAGTTGCCGTCGTCGGCTACGGCAGCCAAGGCCACGCGCACGCGCTGAACCTTCGTGACTCGGGCGTCAAGGACGTCGCCATCGCGCTGCGTAAGGGCTCCGCCTCGGCACAGAAAGCCGAGAAGGAAGGCTTCAAGGTCATGGACGTCGCCGACGCCGCCAAGTGGGCCGACGTCATCATGCTGCTCGTGCCGGATGAACTGCAGGCCGATCTCTACAAGGATCATCTCGCCGCCAACATGAAGAAGGGCGCGGCGTTGATGTTCGCGCACGGCCTCAACGTCCACTTCAATCTGATCGAGCCGCGCGATGATCTCGACGTTGGTATGGTGGCGCCGAAAGGTCCGGGCCACACCGTTCGCGGCGAATACCAGAAGGGCGGCGGCGTGCCGTGCCTCATCGCCGTGCATCAGGATAAGAGCGGCAACGCCCACGATCTCTTCCTGTCGTATGCATCGGCTGTCGGCGGCGGCCGCTCGGGCGTCATCGAGACGACGTTCCGCGAA
Organism: Hyphomicrobium sp.; assembly: GCA_035538995.1. Taxonomy (GTDB): domain Bacteria; phylum Pseudomonadota; class Alphaproteobacteria; order Rhizobiales; family Hyphomicrobiaceae; genus Hyphomicrobium_B. The sequence continues at coordinate 4,016 of DATLJG010000121.1, forward strand.
GAATGCGAGACCGATCTTTTTGGCGAGCAGGCTGTTCTCTGCGGCGGCCTCGTCGAGTTGATCCGCAACGGCTTCGAGACTCTGGTCGAAGCCGGCTACGCGCCGGAGATGGCTTACTTCGAATGCCTGCACGAAGTGAAGCTGATCGTCGACCTCATCTATGAGGGCGGCATCGCCAACATGAACTATTCGATTTCGAACACGGCCGAGTACGGCGAATACCAGACCGGCCCGCGCATCGTTACGCCGGAGACCAAGGCCGAGATGAAGCGCGTGCTTGCCGACATTCAGTCGGGACGCTTCACGCGCGACTGGATGCTCGAATGCAAGGCCGGTCAGCCGAGCTTCAAGGCGACCCGCCGCTTGAACGACAGCCATCAGATCGAGGAAGTCGGCGCCAAGCTGCGTGGCATGATGCCGTGGATCTCGAAGAACAAGCTGGTCGACAAGGGCAAGAACTGATCGC
>DATLJG010000122.1:0-6044 GCA_035538995.1 Hyphomicrobium sp.
CCCGAGAAGCCGATGATCACGTCGGGTATTCGTCTCGGTTCGCCGGCTGGCACGACGCGCGGCTTCGGCGTCGCCGAGTTCCAGGAAATCGGCCGTTTGATCTCGGAAGTGCTCGACGGCGTCGCGAAGAACGGCGAAGAGGGCAACGCTGCAGTCGAAGAAGCCGTCAAGGCCAAGGCTGTGGCCCTTTGCGAACGCTTCCCGATCTACGCCTGATCCGGCAAGTCGGTTCGACACATTTGGAATTGGAAAAGGCGCTCGGTTGGGCGCCTTTTTCCTATGGACCGATGAGAGCAGGGGCGGCAGCTTGTTCGCAGACCTGAGCGAGTAACCGTGGAGGGGAGGCGCGCCGCTCTTTCCCTTTGCCGGTAAACCGTTCACAGCATGTAGAACGTCCGCGAACCACCACGACCCGGCCATTGCCGGGATGACCTCAAGGAGAGACCGATGCGCTGTCCGTTCTGCGGAAGCGAGGATAGCCAGGTGAAAGACAGCCGGCCATCGGATGAGAACGCCGCAATCCGCAGGCGGCGCGTCTGTTCTGATTGCGGCGGGCGCTTCACAACATTCGAGCGCGTCCAGCTTCGCGAACTGACCGTCGTCAAGCGATCCGGCCGCAAGGTTCTTTTCGATCGCGATAAGCTCTCGAAGTCCATTTCCGTAGCGCTGCGCAAGCGTCCGATCGAACCGGAGCGCATCGATCGCCTCGTGTCCGGGCTCGTGCGTCAGCTCGAAAGCTCCGGCGAGACCGAGATCACCTCGGCTGAGATCGGCGAACTCGTCATGGCCGCGCTGCGTGAACTCGATCCCGTTGCTTACGTCCGCTTCGCATCCGTTTATCGTGATTTTCGCGATACGGCCGATTTCCATGCCGTGCTCCGGGAACTCGCTGCCGATACGCTCGATCCTCTCGATATCGGCGAACGCTTCGGTTCCAACCGGGATGACGCGACGACGGAGAAAAAGCATTGACGTCATGACGGAGTCGAAGACCAGCGCATTCGATGTCGAGATGATGGCAATCGCGCTCCGCATGGCCGAGCGCGGGATCGGCGCGACGATGCCCAATCCGTCGGTCGGTGCCGTCATTGCCGACGAGGCGACCGGCGAGGTCATCGCGCGCGGAGTAACGGCGCCCGGTGGCCGGCCGCACGCCGAGACGATCGCGATTGCCACGGCCGGCGAAAGAGCGCGCGGCGCCACGATCTACGTTACGCTGGAACCATGCTCCCACCACGGACGCACCGGGCCGTGTGCCGACGCAATTATCGCCGCTGGATTGAAGCGCGCAGTCGTCGGCATCGAAGACCCCGATCCGCGCGTCTCGGGACGTGGCCTCGATCGGCTACGGGACGCGGGCATTGAGGTGGTTCGCGGTGTCGGCGCGGCTTCCGCCCGTCAGATCACGCGCGGCCACGTCGTCCGGGTCACCGAGCGGCGGCCCTTTACAACATTGAAGCTGGCACTCGATCCGTCCGGGAAAATTGCACGGGGCAACGGAATCTCGCCGGTCTGGGTCACCGGCGAAATGTCTCGTGCCCACGGCATGCTGCTCAGGGCGCGCTTCGACGCGATCCTCGTCGGTGGCGCGACGGTACATGACGACGACCCGGAACTGACGTGCCGTCTGCCCGGTCTGTTGGAACGCTCGCCGATCCGGCTCGTACTGTCCGGTTCCCTCGACGTGCCGACCGGAGCCAAGCTCATACGAACCGCGGCAACCATTCCGACCTGGGTCATGACGGCGCCTGGAAGCGATCCGCAGAAGCGCACGCAGTTGATGTCGCATGGCGCTCGCATTCACGATGTTGAAGTTGTCGGTGGCGAACTCTGGCTTCCGGCGATTATGGAAGTTCTCGTCGCGCAAGGTGTCACGCGCCTTCTCGTTGAAGGTGGCCCGCGCATATGGCGCGCCTTCGCGAACGCCGCGCTGATCGATGAGGTCATACTCTACATGGCCGGCGCCCCATCGGACGCCGAGGCTCTGCAAGCAGTCGCCCACCAGCTCGGCCCGTTGGCGCTATCGCTTGTCGACCGGCGCGCAATGGGCACTGATACGATGTGGCGGCTGCTCCGCGTCAGGTCAAAGGAAGGACGCTAGACGATGTTTACCGGATTGATCACGGACGTCGGTGAGGTCATCGCCAAGTCGGACGGCAAGTTTACCTTGCGGACCGCCTATGCCCTGAAGCCGGAGGACGCCGGCCTGTCGATCTGCTGCAACGGCGTCTGCCTGACAGCGACAGAGATCAAGCCGATTGCCAGCGGTGGCGCGGACTTCTCGGTGGACGTTTCGAACGAGACGCAGGCGAAATCGACGCTCGGGGCATGGGTCCCGGGCACCCGTGTCAATTTGGAGCAGTCGCTGAAGGTCGGAGACGAACTGGGCGGCCATATCGTCTCGGGGCACGTTGACGGCGTGGCCAAAATCGTAAGCATCACCCAGGACGGCGCCAGCCGGCGCTTTCTTTTCGAAGCGCCGGAGCACCTTTCCCGCTATATTGCCCCCAAGGGCTCGGTCGCGCTGGATGGCACGTCCTTGACCGTCAACGAGGTTTCGGAAACGCGCTTCGGCGTCAATCTCATCCCGCACAGCTTGACGGTCACGACGTGGGGCGCGAAAACCGCCGGCGACCTGGTGAACCTCGAAGTGGATGTGTTTGCCCGTTACGTCGCTCGTCTCATGGAGTTTCGCATCTGATGTCGGGCTCAACCCATCTGCAAGCCGCACCGAGCGGCACTGTCCTTTCGCCGATCGAAGAGATCATCGAGGAGATGCAGAATGGCCGTATGGTCATTCTCGTTGACGCCGAGGATCGCGAGAACGAAGGCGATCTCGTCATTCCGGCGCAGATGGCAACGCCCGACGCGATCAACTTCATGGCCAAGTATGGCCGCGGTCTCGTCTGTTTGTCGCTGGCGCAGGCTCGCGCCACCGAGCTTCACCTGGATTTCATGGTGCGCGCCAACGGCTCGCGCAATCGCACGGCGTTCACGCAGACGATCGAGGCGCGTGAGGGAATATCGACAGGCATCTCCGCCTTTGATCGGGCGCGTACGATCGCGACCGCGATCGATCCGACCAAGGGCGCCAACGATATCGTTTCGCCCGGGCATGTCTTCCCACTCATTGCGCGCGAAGGCGGCGTGCTCGTTCGCGCAGGCCACACCGAAGCATCCATCGATCTCGCGAAATTGGCCGGTCTCAATCCGGCGGCGGTCATCTGCGAAATCATGAACGACGACGGCACGATGGCGCGCATGGCCGATCTCGCCCGGTTCGCCAAAGTCCACGGTCTGAAGATCGGAGCGATCGAAGACCTGATCGCCTATCGCCTCAGGAACGATCGCATCGTCAAGCGCGTGGCGCGCACGACGGTCGAGACTTCGATCGCCGGTGAGTTCGATCTCTACGTCTATGAGACGACATCCGAACCGGCCGAGCATTTGGCGCTCGTCAAAGGCAACATCGCCAAGGGTGGCCCCATTCTCGTGCGTGTCCATGCTGTGAATGTGCTGCATGACGTGCTTGGCATCGGCGGCCACGGCGACTCCGGCACCGTAATCGAGCAATCGATGAAAGCCATCGAAGCGGAAGGGCGCGGCGTTCTCGTGCTTATCCGCGACCTGCGGCCGAAATCGGTATCCGATTGGGTGACACGCCGGGATTTGCCGGGCGCCGCGAAAGACCTGAGCAAGGAACGCCGTCAGGTCGAAATTGGCATCGGCTCGCAAATTCTCTCTGACCTCGGGGTCAGCGACATGGTGCTTCTGACGACGTCGCCGCAGCACGTTTACGTCGGTTTGGAAGCCTTCGGACTGCGCGTCTCCGGCACACGTAAAATCGAGTAGCATCATCATGGTTCAAAAAACGCCGATCGCGCCTCAACCGGAAAAGAGCGCGTCACATCTTCGTGCGCACATCCTGATCATCGAAGCGCCTTACTATGACGATATCGCCGGTCTTCTGGCCGAGGGCGCAGTCGCCGAGTGCGAAGCGCGCGGCATGACGTTCGAGCGTGTCGTCGTGCCCGGTGCTCTTGAGATTCCTCAAGTGTTCGCCGCCGCTGCAGCGGCACGCGCGGCCGGCCGCATGATGTTCGACGGCGCCGTCGCACTCGGCTGTGTGATCAGAGGCGAAACGGCGCACTATGATGTCGTCTGCGATAATGCCAATCACTGGCTGATGGAAATTGCAGTTCGCAACGAGGTTCCGGTGGGCAACGCGATTCTGACTGTCGATACGCATGCGCAAGCCGTGGCGCGTGCCGAAGGCGGCGTTAGAGGCAAGGGCGGCGATGCCGTTCGCGCATGCGCGCGCCTTATTGAAACAAAGCGCGCCTTTTGGGGTGCTTCGGCATGAATGCGCCGCAAGAAAAATCGAAATCGGGCGACATCACCGCGCGCACGGCAGCGCGCATCGCGGCGGTTCAGGCGCTCTACCAGATGGATCTTGCTGGCACCGATCTCAACGATGTGATTGCCGAATTCCTGAACGAACGTCTTTCTGGCGAAAATGCCGACGAGAAATTGGCCGGTGCCGACCGCGTGTTTTTTGCCGATATTTTGCGCGCCGTCGTGCGGCGCCAACGTGAGATCGATCCGATCATCGACGAGCAATTGGCGATAGGCTGGCGGCTCGTTCGCGTCGATTCGATCCTGCGCGCCATTCTGCGCGGCGGCGTCGGGGAGCTTCTGGATCGCTATGACGTTCCGGCGCGCGTCGCGATCAGCGAATACGTGAACGTCGCCCGTGTCTTTTTCGATGACGACGAGCCGCGCGTAGTCAACGGCGTCCTCGACAAATTGGCACGCCGTCTGCGTCCGAGTGAATTCGAGAGAAAGCCCGCCACGCCGTCGTGATCGATGGCGGCGTGAACGGCAGAGTAGAATGAATGCCGAAAACACGCATTGAGCGACAGCACGATGCTTCGCGTGTCGAAAGCGAAAGCGATCTCGTGCAGACGTATCTCGCGCCTCTGGCGAAAGATATGCCCGGTGCTTTCGGCCTGACGGACGACGCTGCGCTGCTGACGAGCGAACCGGGAACCGATCACGTTTTCAGCACTGATCCCGTCATTGCCGGTGTTCATTTCTTTCCCGACGACAAGCCGCGCGACATTGCGTGGAAGGCGCTGGCCGTCAATGTTTCGGACATCGCGGCAAAGGGCGCCAGGCCGGTGGCATATCTGCTGACGCTGGCCTTTCCCGAAGCGCCCGAACGATCATGGATGGCGGATTTTGCGCAAGGCTTGGCCGAGGCACAGGCGGCCTTTGGATGCCGGTTGATCGGCGGCGATACGGATCGTGCGCCGGGCCTGTTATCGATCGGCGTGACGATGATCGGGGCGGTGCGGTCCGGCGCCTTCGTTCGCAGACACGGCGCTGAAGCTGGCGACCGCGTCTTCGTTTCGGGAACCATCGGCGACGCGGCGCTGGGATTGGCACTTCGCCGCAATGCGACGCTCTTCGAAGGGACCGTGACGCAATCCGATCGGCATTTCCTGATCGATCGCTATCTGCGGCCGCAACCGAGATTTGCGTTGGCTGCGACGCTCAGATCTCATGCCAGGAGCGCGCTCGATATTTCCGATGGTTTGCTGAAGGATCTGTCGCGGCTCGCGGGTGGCATTGGAATTCGGCTCCAGCTCGATGCAATCCCTCTGTCAGCCTCGACCCGCGCCGCATTGTCCGCCGATGCGCGCGTGGCGGACGCGATACTCGGCGGTGGCGGCGACTACGAGATATTGGCGGCAATTCCGCCATCCGAGGTGCAGGCGTTCACCCGAGGCGCCAAAAGCGCCGGAATCGATGTCCATGACATCGGCATCCTGGAAGGGCCTGAAGTGATTGTTCTCAAGTCCGACGGCACCGAGATAAGACCCCGGGAATTCGGCTACGATCACTTTTCGACCTGAGCGCGGCCGCGAAGGCTGGATTGCCACACAGACCCGTATTTCATGGTGGAGCGGCGATGTGCAGGGCTTGGTAATGCGTCAATCTTTGGCCATATGGCTCGTGCCACATTAAGTGGCTGAAATGGC
>DATLJG010000123.1:0-3990 GCA_035538995.1 Hyphomicrobium sp.
GCCCGGCGGGGTCGTGATGTAGGCATAGGCGCGCGTCTTCGAGCGTCCGACGCGGCCGCGCAACTGATAGAGCTGCGCCAGACCGAACATGTCGGAGCGATGCACGATGAGCGTGTTGGCATTCGGAACATCGAGACCGGATTCGACGATCGCGGTCGAAAGGAGAATGTCGTACTTGCCCTCGTAGAACGCCGTCATCACGTCCTCGAGTTCGGTCGCCGATAATTGTCCGGTTGCCCGTGCGAACACCAGATCCGGCACCGTTTCGCGCAGAAACTCCGCAATATCGTCAAGGTCGGATATGCGCGGCGCCACATAATACGTCTGGCCGCCACGGAACCGCTCGCGACGCAGGGCTTCCTTCAGAATGACCGGGTCGAAGGGCGAGATGAATGTCCGGACCGCCATGCGATCGACAGGCGGCGTCGTGATGAGCGACAGCTCGCGCACGCCGGTCAGCGCCAATTGCAACGTGCGCGGAATCGGCGTCGCCGACAGCGTCAGCACATGCACGTCCTCGCGCATCTTTTTCAGGCGTTCCTTGTGATTGACGCCGAAGTGCTGCTCCTCGTCGATGATCAACAAGCCGAGCCGCTGAAATTCGATGGCCTTGCCGAGGAGCGCATGCGTGCCGACTACAATGTCGATGTCGCCGGACTTCAGGCCCGCCTTGACTTCGGCAAGACCTTTGGGACCGACCATGCGCGACGCCTGTGCAATGCGCACCGGCAAACCCTTGAAGCGTTCCGAGAATGTACGGAAATGCTGCCGCGCCAGCAGCGTCGTCGGCACGACGACCGCGACCTGCGCTCCATTCATCGCCGCGACGAACGCCGCCCTCAGAGCCACTTCCGTCTTGCCGAAGCCGACGTCACCGCAAACGAGACGATCCATCGGCTTGCCCGACGCCAGATCGCCGAGAACAGCGTCGATGCTTGCCGCCTGGTCTTCGGTTTCCTCGTACGGGAAGCGCGCCACGAATTCATCGTAGGCACCGGTCGGCGCCACCATGACCGGCGCTTCGCGCATAGCGCGCAGCGCCGCGATCTTGATCAATTCGTTGGCGATCTCACGCAGGCGCTTTTTCAGCCGCGCCTTGCGCGTTTGCCATGCGACGCCGCCAAGGCGATCGAGTTGGGCGTCGCTCTCATCGGCACCGTAGCGCGACAAAAGCTCGATGTTCTCGACCGGCAGAAACAGCTTGTCGCCGCCAGCGTAATGCAATTCGAGACAGTCGTGCGGCGCACCGAGCGCGGTGATCGTCTGCAGCCCGGCAAAGCGGCCAATGCCGTGATCGCTATGCACGACCAGATCGCCGACTGACAGGCTCGTCGCCTCGGTTAGGACGTCGGCGGCTTTGCGCGCCCGACGGCGCTGACGCACGAGGCGATCGCCCAGTACATCCTGTTCCGCGACGACGGCGAAATCCGGTGTTTCGAAGCCTTCCTCAATGCCGAACACCGCGAACGCCGTCGCATTCGCCGGCAGCGCCAACACCTCCGAGAAGCTGTCGACTTTATGCACGTCCTTCAGGCCGTGGTCGGTGAGCAGCGTAATCAGACGCTCGCGCGCGCCGGGCGTCCATGACGCCATGATCACGCGACGGGTGTCGGAATGGACGCGCCGGATATGCCCGACGACGGCATCGAAAACGTTGTTATCGGGATCAGCACGTTCTGCCGCGAACGTGCGGCCACGCCGTCCCCGCATCGCATAGACGTTCGTCGTAGCGGGATCGTCAAACGGCGTCAGGCGCGAAATGGCGCGCCCTCCAAGCGCCGCGCCCCAGTCCTTGCCGTCAAGAAACATCTGATCCGGCGGCACCGGCTTGTACGGCGGCGCACCGAAACGCTGACCTTCGAGAGAGTCGACGCGCGCTTCGTAGTGTTCGCCGATCTGCGCGAAACGCTGCTGAACGGCTTCATCCGCCATATGATCGAAGCTGACGCCAACACCCGGCAGATAATCGAAAAGCGTTTCCAGCGCCGGATGAAAGAACGGCAGCCAGTGCTCCTGGCCTTGATACCGCCGCCCGCTGCTCACAGCTTCGTAAAGCGGATCATCGCCCGTATTGCCACCGAACAACGCGACGTAGCGCGTACGGAAAAGCGCCGTCGCCGCGCTCCCGAATGCAACCTCGCTGACCGGCATCAAAGAAAACTTTGCGACCGGCTTCAGCGAACGCTGCGTCTCGGCATCGAACGACTTGACGCTTTCCAGCTGATCGCCAAAGAAATCGAGACGGATTGGATTGCTGCGGCCCGGCGGATAAAGATCGAGAATGCCGCCGCGCTGCGCATACTCGCCCGGCTCCATCACCGTGCTCGACCGGTCGTATCCGTAGGACTCGAGCCGTTTGATCAGTTCGGCGGGATCGATGCGCTGCCCCGGCGCAATCGTCTTCACGGCGCCACGGATGAAGCTCCTCGGCGGCACGCGCTGCAGAATGGAATTGACGTTCGTCAGAACGAGCGTCGGTTTTTTGCGTCCGCCGATCGCCAGACGTCCGAGCGTCGTAATGCGGCGAGAGACGATCTCGGCATTCGGCCCGGTACGATCGTAAGGAACTGTGTCCCACGACGGGAACGGGACGATGGCGATGTCGGGCGCGAAGAAAGCGACCGCCGCTTGCAGCTCTTCAAGGCGACGGTCGTCGCGGGCAACATGCAGATGCAGACCCGGCTGATCACCGCTATGTGCTGCTCGCGTAATATCCGCAATGACTCGGCCGTCGAACCCTTCAGGAACGCCGGAAAAGACAACACTTGGATTATGAGGTTTATCCGCCATGCCAGACTATCAATTTGCCTTTTCCGCAAGGCGGTGAAAAACGCGAATATCGGTGAGCAGATCGGCAAAGTCGTCGCCCGCGCCCGTCCCCGAGAAAACCCATGCCTGCAGCATTGGGTCCGGCAAGTTCAGGAAAACCTCGAAATGTGCCAGCTCTGCCGCCGAGAAACTCGCGAGCCGCGCATCCGCGTAACGGCCGATCAGCAGATCCATCTCCTTCGTGCCGCGATGGTGCGCACGATAGGAGGCGCGGCGCCGCCGCGTATCGAGATCGTCCGTCATTGTGAGCCCGGGTTGCATGGCAAATAGGGATATTAGGCCTTCGCGGCTTGACTGGCCGCCGGTCAGCCGTCACGGTGCGACATCCGTGCGAAGGGTTCCTATAGCGCCCGCCGCCCTCGACGCCTAGCGCAGAGAGCGGTGCTTATTGCCGCGACTGTCGCCCGGACGCCCTCCCATCCGGATGTTTCTGAACTCCAGACCGATCTAGACGATGCGCCCCACGTTCCTCAATCCGCTTTTCGCGTCGGCGCAGACCATTTCGGGCATCGGCCCCCGGCTGTTGCTGCTTTTGAAAAAATGCCTGACCTTGCCGCCGGGCGTTACCGAACCGCGCGTCATCGATCTGCTCTGGCATATGCCGACGGGCGTCATCGATCGCCGCACCGAACCACAGCTCGCGTCTGCCGTTCCCGGCTCGATTGTGACGTTGGAGCTTCGGGTCGTGAAGCACAAGCCGTCGCCGCGCGGCAACAAGAAGGCCCCTTACAAAGTCACATGCGAGGACGACACCGGGCGCATTGATCTCGTGTTTTTCCACGCCGAACACAAGTTCATCGAAAAGCAGCTTCCTGTCGGCGAAGTGCGCTTCGTCTCCGGCCGCATCGAACGCTACGGAGAAGCGCTGCAAATGGCGCATCCCGACTACATCGTTTCGCCCGAAGCGCGCCATGAATTGCCGATGCTCGAACCGGTGTATCCGCTAACTGCAGGCCTCTCCGGAAAGATCATGGTCAAGGCGGCGCGACAGGCGCTCGACCGCGTTCCTGACCTCGACGAGTGGCAAGAGGAGCGCTGGCTGGAAGCGCGCGGCTGGCCGAAATTCAAGGACGCCCTGACCCGTATTCATCGACCGGCCGATGCGCCGGATGTTTCAAATGGTTCGGGGCCGTGGCAGCGTCTGGCTTATGATGAACTGCT
>DATLJG010000124.1:0-11039 GCA_035538995.1 Hyphomicrobium sp.
AAGCTCGGGCAGACGATGGTAGCTCTGAGGCCCGATGACGAGATCGACGGCAGGCTGTCGCCTCGTGATTTCCGCGCCTTCGGCTTGCGCGACGCAACCCGCGACGGCAATCACCGTGTCCTTGCCGCCCTTGGCGCGCGCCGTCTTCACGTCGCGAATACGTCCCAAGTCCGAATAGACCTTCTCCGCCGCCTTTTCGCGGATATGGCATGTATTGAGAATGACGAGATCGGCGGCGTCGACGTCGGCCGTCTCGCTGTACCCGTCGCGCGCCAACGCTTCGGCCATGCGCTCGCTGTCATAGACGTTCATCTGACAGCCGAAGGTCTTCAAATAGTAGGTTTTAGGTTCGGGACGGTTCACGTCGTCAAATCAGCCGCAAAAAAGGTTGAAACTGTTCTATTGGGCGATGCGCATAGCACAAAAGCGACGGATCATGTCCATTTCTCGCTTTTGCGGACTGCGGCAGCCACTTTCGCCTGCCGGGCTTCGCGAGACGGTTCGACCGGTTCGAGATTGGCGTCGGCTCGTCCGCGAAGGATCGAGAGAACGTCGCGCCGCACCACCCGCTCGCTCTTCATCGCCAGATCCTTGCGATCGCGGAAATCGCTGAGCAGGACCGGCGGCCCGACCTTGATCGTCGCGGTGATCGCACCTGACTTCAAAACGCCCCAGGCATGCGACGTCATTTCCATGTCGCCATACCAGCCGAGACGGGGCCGGTCTGCCCGCGTCACCGGCACACCGTGAATGTGCGTGTAAACCACGGCCGCCGTTTGCACGACGACCCGCTCCGCCAGTGCCTCGTCCGCGCCCGCCACGGCACCGAACAGCGACGTCTTGAACGGCAGCACGCGATTGCCGTCGCTCGACGTTCCCTCCGCGAATAGAACGATCGTGTCGCCGAGCTTGAGCCGTCGCGTGATTTCGTTGGTGGCATCGCCCGCGGCCAGACGCCGCGTCCGGTCAACGAAGACCGATCGCTGCAATCGCGCCAGCGATGAGACAAACGGCCAACCGCCGACCTCCAGCTTGGCGACGAATGAGACCGGCGCCAACGCCGACAGAACGGGAATATCGAGCCACGACGTGTGATTGCAAACGAGCAATACCGGCACATCCGAGGCAACCGAGCCCTCGACCTTCAACCGGATGCCGAGAATGCGGCACACCTGCCGGTGATACCAATGCGGAAAGCGGCGTGCTGCCCGGTCCGAAACTTTCAGAAGCAGCGCCTGCACCGGCATCAGTGGCAGAGTGAGCCCGAAAAAACCGGCGAGAACGGCAGAAGCGCGAAGCGATCCCGTTGCCATCGGAGCCAACTCAAAGTTTCCGGCCAGCCGGCTTTTTCTTCGCAAGCGGCACGCCGTAGAGTTCGAGACGATGCCCGACAAGCTCGAAGCCGAGTTCGCGCGCCACGCGCTCCTGCAAGGCTTCGATGGCCTCGTTCGAAAATTCGATGACCCGCCCGGTCTCGATATCGACGAGATGATCGTGATGGGCGCCCACGGCGGCTTCATAGCGGCCGCGCCCAAGGCCGAAATCGTGGCGTTCCAGAATGCCCATTTCGCCGAACAGCTTCAGCGTCCGGTAGACCGTTGACAGCGAAATACGCGGATCGATCGCGTGGGCGCGGCGATGAACTTCTTCGACATCGGGATGATCTGTCGCCTCGGAAAGCACCTGCGCGACGACGCGGCGCTGCCCGGTCATGCGCAACCCATGTTTCGCGCATTGGCTTTCGAGAGGAGTCAGTGTGTTTGCGCGTTTCGCGGACATGGTATCCGGCATCATCGAGGGACGGCCCAAAGGCTTCGAATCGTTCGGCTTTGAAGATATCAGCTCTAGTCCCGGTTTATAGGCAGCGGTCAGCGCCCGCGTCTATATCGAGACGGCCTAACCAGCGTCTAAAGCGTCAAAGCCATCGTCAACGCATCGGCCGGCTCGCCATCGCGCCGCGCGTAATAGCGTTTCCGGCGTCCAACTTCTTGAAATCCAAGTTTACGGTAAAGCGCCAGCGCCGCCTCGTTATCTTCGGCGACTTCGAGGAAAATCCGCTTGGCGTCGCCCCGCCGCGCCGCACGCGACAAGCCCTCCAGAAGGCCAGCCGCGACGCCAGCTCTTTGCCAGACCGGAGAAACGCCAATGGAGAGAATTTCAGCTTCGTCCGCCGCAAGCTGACCGATGACGAACCCGATGACCGCTTTCGGCGTCCCGGCAACAGCGACGAGTGACGTTGCCGCCGGATGCTCAAGCAAACTTCGGATCGCCTCACGATCCCAGGGCGGATCGAAGAGCTTCGCATGCAGCGCCGCGATTTCATCGGCGCGTTCCGGAGCGGCCCAAAGCATACTTGCGTGCTTGACGTTGCGAAACGGAGTGACGTTCGACGTCATACGCCAGCTCCAAGAACCGGACTCGGCGCGGGAGGCTTTGCATCCGGCGCCCGAAGATAAAGCGGTCTGACACTTGCCGGCACCGGAAGCTCGGCCGCTGCAAACAGCAGATCGAAAGCGTCGGGCAGCAAGTCCGGGAGAATGGCCGTCGCCTCGACACCCGACTGCCGCGCCGCATGGGCAAGCATTTCGGCGCCCGAGCCGGCAATGACGATCGGAGCCATTCCAAGTAATCGAACAGCGTTTTCAATTTCGACGCATTGCGGCGCGACAATGCTTTTCAGCGAATGGCGATCGAAAACTTCGAGATAAACTTCGCCGCGCCGCGCGTCGGTCGCAATTGCAATATGCGCCGTCGGCGACGCCGGAATGAACGGACTCATCGCCATCAACTGAAGGCTGGAAATCGCGACGATTTCAGCCCCCGTCGCCAATGCCAGGGCGCGGGCGGCCGAAACGCAAATGCGGGTGCCCGTAAATGTCCCAGGCCCGAACGCGACGGCGATACGGTCCAGCGCCGCGAATTCCAAGTTTGCCTCCGACATAACGGTCTGAACCATTGGTAACAATTGCTCGGCATGCCCTTTTTGCATGGGTTCAAAAGCAAAGGAAATCGCAGGCGTGAGCGACCGCAGCCCACGCCCCGCAGCTGCCGAACAGGCGTCAAAGCAGGTATCGAATGAAAGAATGTTCATTCCAAGGAAACTATATGATCTTTGCTATGTCGTCGAAATGAAATCGCGGCGACCGTGGATAAACGCCTGCCGGGTCGCCATACCCCAAATTACAAAGGAAATTCGACTTTATTTCCGTGCCCGCAAAGAATTCCGCGTCGACTTTGGCATTGTCGAATCCCGACATTGGCCCGCAATCGAGGCCGAGCGCCCGGGCCGCAAGAATGAAATAACCACCTTGTAGAGATCCATTTCGGAATGCCGTCTTATCGGCGTGGTCTTTCTTGCCGGCGAACCAGCTTCGGGCATCCGCAGGAGGATAAAGCCGGGGGAGATAATCGTAGAATTGAAGATCATAGGCGAGAATTGCGGTAGCCGGCGCCGCCATCGTTTTTTCGACATTGCCGGGACTGAGATACGGCTTCAGCCGCGCCTTCGCTTCTGGCGACTTGACGAAAACAATCCGGGCTGGCGAGCAGTTGGCGCTCGTCGGCGCCCATCTCATATGATCGACGATGCGAACGAGGAGCTCGTCCGGCACGGCGCGCGGCTGCCATTTGCTATTCGTGTGCGCTTCATCGAACAATTGATCGAGTGCCGCGCGATCCAGCGGGTGACCCATGTCGCTCCTCATGGTTTCCAAGGCTCAAATATGAAGAACCCCGCCGAAGCGGGGCTCAAATGACGGAGAGGCCGGCTTCACACCGCCTGCACCGAGACGACCTCGGGACAGAAATGCTTGAGCAGGTTCTCGATGCCGTGACGGAGCGTCGCCGTCGAACTCGGGCAGCCGGAACACGCGCCCCGCATATGCAGGTAAACGATACCTTCACGAAAACCCGAGAACGTAATATCGCCGCCGTCCTGCGCCACCGCAGGGCGAACGCGCGTCTCCAAAAGCTCCTTGATCGTTGCGACCGTCGCTTCGTCTTCAGGATCGTAGCTTTCCGCGCCGCTATCGTTGGAGTCCTCTTCGTCCGTCGCCGGTGCGCCGGACATGTAGTGCTCCATGATGGCGCCGAGAATCATCGGCTTCAGATGCTGCCACTCGATGTCGCCTTTGGTCACCGAGATGAAATCCGAGCCGAGGAAAACACCATCGACGCCGTCAATGGTAAACAGGCGTGCCGCCAACGGCGACGTCGCCGCGTCCGTCTTCGTGCGGAAATCGGCGGTCCCTTCGGCCAGCACGTCGCGGCCCGGAAGAAACTTCAACGTCGCCGGATTCGGCGTGGCTTCGGTCTGAATGAACATAGCGTCTCGCTTCGATAGGTTTCGCGGCCGTTTCGCGCCCAACGCGCCGCACGGCAGCGCGGGCATTAGAACATTTCCAAATATAGGAAGCCTGCCGACCTCTGTCGAGAATGGGCAGTCGGCCGCTTGACAGCGGCATTTTACGCCAGCGCTTTGATATCCGCGAGTGAAAGTTGCCCTGGCACAACTGTCACAGGGACCGCGAAGCCCCCCGTCGCTCGCCCGGCCGCCAGCGACGCGACAAGCGGCCCCGGCCCCTGCGCATCATTCGACGATCCAAGGACCAAAATGGCGATGTCCTCGTCCTCGGCGATCAGCTTGACCACTTCTTCCGCCACGCGACCCTCACGAATGACGTCTTCGGTCTCGATCGATTCAAAACCGGCTTGAGCGAGCTTCCGGCGAAAGAGACGAAACAGCGCTTTGGCTTTCGCCGTCTCTTCCTCGAGCTGCACCTGGCGAACACCAGCCCAGTGTTGCAGTTCCCCCGGATCGATGACGTACAGCATGATGATCGAGCCCGACGACCGCTGCACACGGCTCGCGGCATAGTAAAGCGCGCATTCCACTTCCTGGCTCTCGTCGACGACGATCAGGAATTTGCGGCGATGGCCTTCTTCAAAGGAACGGCGCTGTTTCATGGCACGGATGCTGCCATTCCTTCGACCGCCCCGCAACAACGTACGACGATCCGATGCACCGCTTCGATCGTCAGCTTCGGATGAAGCCGACGATATCCTTGACCTTCGCCATCACGGGGGCGGCAACGGCGCGCGCACGCTCGGAGCCGTCGGCGAGAATACGATCGATCTCTGCCGTGTCGTTCCCTAAGCGCCGGGCTTCCGATCCGATGCGGCCGATCTTTTCGGTCGCGACCTCGGCAAGCGCCTTTTTGAAGGACGAAAACTGCTGGCCGCCGTAATCCCTGAGAACATCGGCAACGGACTGACCGTTCAACGCGGCGTAGATGCCGACGAGGTTTTCAGCTTCGGGCCGTCCTGCAAAGCCCTTCTCGTCGCTCGGCAACGGCTCGGGATCGGTCTTCGCCTTCTGGATTTTCTTGGCGATCGTATCGGCGTCATCCATCATGTTGATGCGCGACAAATCCGACGGGTCGGACTTGGACATTTTCTTCGTGCCGTCGCGCAAGCTCATCACGCGCGTCGCCGGGCCGGTAATGACGGGCTCCGGCAGCGGGAAGAAAATGCCGTCCTCGAAACCGGCTGCAACGATCTCTTTGTTGAAGTCGTTGT
Source organism: Hyphomicrobium sp. (assembly GCA_035538995.1). Classification (GTDB taxonomy): domain Bacteria; phylum Pseudomonadota; class Alphaproteobacteria; order Rhizobiales; family Hyphomicrobiaceae; genus Hyphomicrobium_B. The sequence continues at coordinate 5,578 of DATLJG010000124.1, forward strand.
TGAACTTCTGCGCGATATCACGCGCGAGTTCGAGGTGCTGCTTCTGGTCTTCACCGACAGGAACGTGCGTGGCGCGATAGGCGAGAATGTCGGCCGCCATCAGATTCGGATAGGCGTAAAGCCCGACCGACGCCTGTTCGCGATCCTTGCCCGCCTTCTCCTTGAACTGCGTCATGCGGTTCAGCCACCCGAGGCGCGCAACGCAATTGCAAATCCAGGCGAGTTCGGCGTGCGCGCTGACCTGTGATTGATTGAACACAATGCTTTTCTTCGGATCGAGGCCCGCCGCGATATACGTCGCGGTCACCTGCCGGATGGCATGGCGCAGTTCGGCCGGATCCTGCCAGACGGTAATCGCATGCAAATCGACGACGCAATAAATGCAGTCGTGGCTCTTCTGCATCTCGATCCAGTTGACCATCGCGCCGAGATAGTTGCCGAGGTGCAGGCTGCCGGTGGGTTGCATACCGGAAAAGACGAGCGGCGCGGTTTTCATGAGTGCTACCGTGTTGTGAGGAATTCGCCGCCTTATCGCGTGCCCGGGCCGCGGAAGCAAGCCCACCGGCTCAGGCCTTTCCGCCCCGCCCGATCAATGCACCGAGCTGCCGCAAGGACATGACGCCGGTGACCATGATGATGGCCGTGAAGACCGCGAACCCGATCCCGATCTCCAGCGCCAGCGCCGACGTCTTCTCGATGAAGCGGCTATCGGCACCGAGATGCGGCGCCAGATAATTGCTGGCAAGCAACAATGCTGCCGACATGACCACGCTCGCGATGATGATCCACGGCACGTTGCGCCGGAGCCTCGCGTCCGCGACGAAATTCTTATGCCGATGGAGCGTCGCCCACAGCAGATAGGCATTGAGCCAGCCGCCGAGCGTTGTCGCCACGGCAATGCCGAGTTGCGGCATCATGCCGAGAGATCGGAATACGAAGAACAAAACGATCGAGCCAATGGTGTTGGCGGTCAGACTGATGACCGCATAGCGCATCGGTGTCTTGGTATCTTCGCGTGCGAAATAAGCCGGTGAGAACACTTTGATCATGACGAACGCCGGCAAACCGAGCGCGAACATGGCCAACACGGCAGCGGTCGCGGCCGTATCCTCGGCATGGAATGCACCGCGTTCGAACAGCACGCGAATAATGTCGTGCGGAATGACCGCCAGCGCCAGCGCCGCCGGGATCGTGAACAGAAGCGCAAATTCGAGCGAACGGTTCTGGCTGTCCATGACGCCAACCATATTGCCGGCGCGAAGTTGCCGCGCCACATCCGGCAGCAGCACGATGCCGACCGCGACCCCAACGATCGACAGCGGCAGTTCATAAACCCGGTCGGCGTAGTAAAGCTGCGAAACGGCGCCCGGCTGCAACGACGCAATCACCGTTCCGATCGCGATGTTGATTTGCGTTACGCCCCCGGAAATCACGCCCGGAACGCCGAGCCGCACGAGGTGGCGGACATCGTCGGTCAAGCGCGGCCACTTGAGACCGAGCGTCATCCCGGCCCGCCGCATGCCCCACATGAGAAGAAGCAATTGGAGGAAGCCCGCAACAAACACGGCCCATGCCTGAATGATGCCGGCTTCCGGTTCCCGCTTGTAGCCGAGCCACAGCGAAATCAGCGTCGCAACCATCATGACGCTGTTGAGCACGATCGAAACGGTGGCGGCCTCGAAAAACCGGCCGAGGGAATTTAGCACGCCCGACATCAACGCCACGAGCGACATGCACAGCAGGTACGGCATCGTGATCCGCGTCAGCAGAACCGACAGATCGAATTTTTCCGGCGTCACGTCGAAGCCTGGCGCCAGGCCGTACATGAGAAACGGCATCGTCAGCTCGGTGATGATCGTCACGATCAGCAGGACGAAGAGCAGCCCCGCCATCGCCTCCTCGGCGAAGCTGCGCGCCGCGGCCGGCCCGTGCCCTTCGAGCTTCTTCGCGAAGATCGGCACGAACGCCGAGTTGAACGCTCCCTCGCCGAAAAGGCGCCGAAACAGATTGGGAAATCGAAAGGCCACGACGAACGCATCCGCGACCCATCCCGATCCAAGGGTGGCTGCAATGAGAATATCGCGCGCGAAGCCGAAAAAGCGGCTGAGCAGCGTCAATCCCCCGACGGTCGCAAATGATTTATAGAGCTTCATCGCGGAAGCGAGGTAACGATGTTCGACCCGGCGCGCAAGCGATTGTCCTCCCCAAGGCCGAATCTCAACGCATTGTAAACATCTAGCGAGACCGCACTTTGGATTGACCGGCGTTTGCCGGGGCAGACGCCTGCGCATCTCCGGCCATCACACTCAGCAACCGTGTCCGGATTGCGGCCTGCCGGACCTCGCTGGTGATCTGCTTGCCGACGAGGTCCGTGACATAGAAGACGTCCACAGCCTTTTCACCGAACGTCGTCACATGCGCCGAGGCAATGTCGAGCGACAGATCGGAAAGCGCCGAGGTCAGCTCATGAAGCAGACCCGAGCGATCTCGGCACGCGACCTCAATGACCGTCAGGCGTTCAGAAAGCGAATTATTGATGATCACTTCCGGCTCCACCGTGAAGGCGCGAACACCACGGGCTATCGCCCTCCGCCGTTGCAGCAGAACGGGCAACTTCTCTTTACCGTGCAGCAGCTGCTGAATGGTGTCCGAGATCCGCCGGGCGCGCCGCAATTCGTCAGCGTCATCATCGAACTCACGATTGAGCAAGAAGGTATCGAGCGCGTATCCGTCGCGCGTCGTGGTGATGTGTGCGCCCGCGATGTTGGCCCCGGCCGCCGCGCAAGCCCCCGCGAACAACGCCAACAACCGCGCATGGTTGGGCGCGAATACGGTCAACTCAGTGACGGCCGTGAAGGCGTCGGTCTTGACCGCCGTCGCAAGCTTCTTTTGCGATCGCATCGCATCGCGAACGACTTCTGCGTGCGCAACTTGCGTGGCCGTATCGGTTCGCAACCAGTAATTCGGATAGTTGCGCGCAATGAAATCATCGACATCTGCCGCGGGCCAGTCGGATAAGGCCTCGCGCAATGCCGCCTGCGCCCGATCGATGCGCTCGCTTCGCGGGATCTGCGTATGCCCACCTGCGACGAGCGGCTCCGTCTCGTGATAGAGCGTCCGTAGCAGCTGCCCTTTCCAGCCGTTCCAAACGCCCGGTCCGACAGCCATGATATCGGCGCACGTCAAAACCAGGAGCATCTTCAGTCGCTCAGGGCTCTGCACGATATCCGCGAAAGCGCGCACCGTGTCGGGGTCGGAAACATCGCGCGAATGCGCAAAATTGCTCATCGTAAGATGCTCTTGGATCAGCCAGGCGACAAGCTCGGTCTCGGCGGCCGTCAATCCCAATCGCGAACAGACCTTGCGCGCGATGCGGGCGCCGACGATCGAATGCGCTTCCTTCCGGCCCTTGCCGATATCATGCAGGAACGCCGCGACCAGCAGGGCTCGCCGGTTCTGAATGGAAGAAACGACGCTCGACGATAACGGCAGCTCGGATGCCAGCTCGCCGCGTTCGATCGCCGTGACATTGCCGAGCGTGCGCAACAGATGCTCATCGACCGTATAGTGATGATACATATTGAATTGCATCATCGCCACGACGTGCCCGAACTCAGGGAGAAAACGGCCGAGCACTCCAGCTTCGTTCATATGCCGCAACGACGCTTCCGGGTTGTTTCTGGAAGTCAAAAGCGACAGAAATATCTGGTTCGCTTCGCGATCGTTCCTCAGCGTATCGTCGATGAGCCGCAGCGATTGCCGAAGCAGGCGAACCGCGCTCGGATGCAGATACGTTCCCATGCTCGCGGCCTGGGCGAAGAACCTGATGAGATTGACCGGATCGCGCGTGAACACCGCCGGATCGGCGACATTCAACCGATCGTTGTCGATGCGGAACTCCGTCCTTTGGCGAACTTCAAGGCGCGTCTTCCAGTTCAGCGGACTGAGTAGCCGCTTGTACGTCGGCGCCGATTTCAGCTGCTGCATTTCAAGTGCGCCGCAGAGGATCGTGGTCAAATCGCCGACATCCTTCGCGACGAGAAAGTAATGCTTCATGAATCGTTCGACGGCGCGCATGCCGCCGCGATTCATATAACCGAGGCTTTGCGCCATCGCCGGCTGCACTTCGAAGGATAGAATTTCTTCCGGCCGCCCGGTCAGGAAATGCAGAAAGCACCGCACCCGCCACAGAAAATCTTCGGCGCGGCGGAATGTCTGCACTTCTTCCGGCGTGAAAATTCCGGCCTCGACGGCGGCTGAACCGACCTCTTGTCCGAAAATGTATTTGGAAAGCCATTGCAGGGTGTGAAGATCGCGCAGCCCGCCCTTGCCGTCCTTGATATTAGGCTCGACTTTGTAGCGGCTTTCCCAGGCCCGGCGCACACGCTCGTCGCGTTCCGCCATCTTCGCATCGATGAACTGGCGCGCCGTGCCGCTAATGACCTCGGCGCGGAAACGATCTTCGAACTCGGCAAAGAGCTGCGCGTCGCCAAGAATGAGCCGCGAATCCAGCAGCGCCGTACGGATGGTGATGTCGGCATAGCCGAGCTTCAGGCATTGATCGATGGTGCGCGTCGCATGCCCGACTTTGAACCCGATATCCCACAACAGGTAGAGCATGTACTCCGCGACGCTCTCGCCCCACGGCGTCTGCTTGTAGGGCAACAGGAATAGGAGATCGATATCCGACCCCGGCGCCAGCAGCCCGCGCCCGTATCCGCCGGTTGCCACGATGGCCATGCGTTCGGCGTCCGACGGATTGGTGGCGCGATAAACGTGCGCAATCGTGTAATCGTAGATGAGGCGGATCAGTTCGTCTTGAAAGAGACTGAGACCAACAGCACAGCGTCGCCCGTTGCCATCGACTTCCAACGCATTCTGCGCCGACACACGTGCGAGGCTCACCAGCGCCTTCAGGCGGTCGAGAACTGCCGGCCGCGCATCGGCGACGGACGAACTCGCATTGAAAAGCGCCGTCAGTTCCCGGCGCAGCGCCAGCCCGTCGAAATAGGGCGGAGGAACCAGCCTGGTCAGTGAATCTTGTGTCAAGGCTTCGTCTTCTTCACGGCTTCGGCGAGGGCCTTGAGTTCATAAAGTTTCTCAAGCGCCGCTTTCGGCGACAGATCGTCAGGATGCATGGCCAGCAGAACCTTTTCAACGGCCGATCGTTCGCGCTCATCCAGTCCACTTTTTGGCCGCGCCGCCGAGAAAAGCGGCAGATCATCAATCCCCTCGTCGCCGACGCGCGGCCGCCGGTCCGCTTTTTCAAGGCGATTGAGGACTTCCCGCGCCCTGGCCACGACGGGTTGCGGAAGCCCCGCCAGCTTTGCAACTTGGATGCCATAAGAGCGGTCGGCGGCACCGGCCTTAACCTTGTGCAGAAATACGATCGTGTCGTGCCACTCGGTGACCTCCATCGTCACGTTGGCGATTCCGTCGAGGCGTCGCGCCAGCGCCGTGAG
>DATLJG010000125.1:0-1923 GCA_035538995.1 Hyphomicrobium sp.
GATTGCGCGCCGCGCCCCGCCTTCGGACGTGATCTCCGTGCTCGGTCCGGCCGAGGCTCCGATCGCCGTAGTCCGTGGACGCCATCGTTGGCGTTTGTTGATCAAAGCCCCGCGCGATGCCGATCTTCAAGGCTATCTGCGCGCCTGGGCTGGAACCATTCCAAAACTCAAAAGCGACATCCGTATTACGGTCGATATCGATCCCTACAATTTCCTTTAATTCGGCCGGTTGCGGGCTCCGCTACGGGCTCCATGCGCGGCATGTTTGCCATAAACGGGCGTGCCTCTCGCCGTCGCGGCGAAGCGGCGTTTCGCAAGTATCACAAATCGGCTAAACGACCTCGGGGCGTCGCGGGATAGCGCGGCGCATGATTGGCGCTCACAGCTCGAAAGATCTCCATGCCACTCCGTATCGCCGTGCAGATGGATCCCATCGATCGGATCGACATTCGTGGCGACTCGACGTTCGCCATTCTGCTCGAAGCGCAGAAGCGCGGGCATGATATTTTCTACTACATGCCTGCGGATCTTTCCCTGCACGGCGACCGGCTTGTGGCACGCGGCCAAAGCCTGAAGGTCGAAGATAGGCACGGCGCGCACTTCGCGCTTTCCAACCCGCGCACGGAAAATCTCGCCGATCGTGACGTCGTTCTGCTGCGTCAGGACCCGCCGTTCGACATGGGTTACATCACGACGACGCATTTGCTGGAGCGCATCCATCCTAAGACGCTTGTCGTCAACGATCCGGCGCAGGTGCGCAACGCACCCGAAAAGCTGTTCGTTCTGGACTTTCTCGATCTGATGCCGCCGACGCTCGTCACGCGCTCGCTCGCCGACGTCCAGGCGTTTCGCAAAGAGTACAAGGACATCATCGTCAAGCCGCTCTACGGCAACGGCGGCGCGGCCGTCTTCCGCCTCAAACCGGACGACGGAAACCTGGCATCGCTGGTCGAAATGTTCCAAACCGTGTTCCGCGAGCCCTTCATGGTGCAGGAATTCCGCCCCGAGGTAAAAGACGGCGACAAGCGTATCATTCTCGTGGACGGAGAAATTGCTGGCGCCCTCAATCGTCTTCCGCAGGCCGGTGAGACGCGCTCGAACCTGCATGTCGGCGGCACGGCCGTCGCCGCAACTCTCAACGCGCGCGACGAGGAAATTTGCGCCCGGCTGAAACCGGAACTCAAAAAGCGCGGCCTGATCTTCACCGGCATCGACGTCATCGGCCCGTATCTGACTGAGATCAACGTCACGTCGCCGACCGGCATCCGCCAGATCCAGGGGTTCGGCGGCAACGACATCGCCGCGATGATTTGGGATGTCATCGAAACAAAGAGAAAAGCACGCCCGTCGTCGTGACGTTCCGAACGGAAGCCGCACGCCGCCTCAGAACGAAAGGCTATTTGCACATGACGTCACATGGATTGGGAGGTTGGCTGGCATCGCGCATGTCGCTCGCCGCGCTCTGTTTTTGCGTTACGGTCATTCCGTTGCGCGACGCGGAAGCGCTGACCGCATCGCCGTTCGCGTCGCTGGTCGGCCGGTGGACGGGGGATGGCATCCTGGGCTTCAAAGAGAGCAAGCCCGAGCGCGTTAAATGCCGCGCTACTTATATTCTCGATTCCGCGGCGCAGAACGAATTGAAGCAGACGATCCGCTGCGCCACGTCATCGGGCGCCGTGGAAGTCATCAGCAACCTCAAAGAAGCAGCCGGAAAGTTGACCGGCCATTGGAAAGAAACGATCCACAATTTCGAAGGTGATTTGACCGGCGAGGTCACGCCGAAAGGCTTCAGAGTCATCATTCGCGGCGGCGACATTTCCGCGAATATGGACATCATGGTCCGTGGCAGCATGCAGGCCGTCGAAATTCAGTTCGTCAATTCGTCCCTGATCGGTCTGACGCTGGCGATGAAGAAGGGGTAAG
>DATLJG010000126.1:0-2590 GCA_035538995.1 Hyphomicrobium sp.
TATCGCCGTACTCCCGTGGCTTTCGGGGCGCGCGCCTGCCGGTCTCAAGGCGATGACGGATGGGCTGCAATTCAATTCCGTCATGCTCGGAATTGTCTTCGGCCTGATGCTGGGGTCTCTCGGGAGATACAACTGGACCGACGTGCCGCGTCGGGTCGTCACCTGGTTCCTCGTGCGCGAGCGGCAATTCTTCTACTACACGCTGATCGCGATCTGCGCGGGCGTGCTGCTCTATTATTGAGTTGCGAAGTGTCACCAGCTAACGAAAAGGGCGGCCACGCGGACCGCCCTTTCAGAATTTTGCCGATACGTCGCCGGTCGGATCAGACCGAGTAATACATATCGAACTCGACCGGGTGCGGCGTCATCTCGTAGCGCATGTTCTCTTCCATGCGCAGCGCGATGTAGGCATCGATCATGTCGTCGCCCATGACGCCGCCGGCTTTCAAGAAGTCGCGATCCTTGTCGAGCGCGTCGAGCGCCTCGCGCAGTGAACCCGCGACCGTCGGGATCTTCGCCAACTCGGCAGGCGGAAGATCGTACAGGTTCTTGTCCATCGCCGGACCGGGATCGATCTTGTTCTGGATGCCGTCGAGACCCGCCATCAGCATGGCCGTGAATGCGAGATAGGGGTTCGCGCCGGGATCCGGGAAGCGGACTTCGATGCGCTTGGCCTTCGGGTTCGAGACGTGCGGGATGCGGCAGGAAGCCGAACGGTTGCGCGCCGAATAGGCGAGCAGGACGGGGGCTTCGTAGCCCGGCACGAGCCGCTTGTAAGAGTTGGTCAGCGGGTTCGAGAAGGCGTTGATGGCCTTGGCGTGCTTGAGGATGCCGCCAATGTAGTAAAGGCACATCTGCGAAAGATCGGCATACTTGTCGCCGGCGAACATCGGCTGGCCGCCCTTCCAGATCGACTGATGGACGTGCATGCCCGAACCGTTGTCGCCGAAAACCGGCTTCGGCATGAAGGTTGCCGTCTTACCGTAAGCCTGCGCCACACTGTGTACGACGTACTTATAAATCTGCATGTGGTCGGCCATCGTGATCATCGGGCCGAACTTGACGCCAAGCTCATGCTGAGCGGCGGCGACTTCGTGGTGGTGCTTCTCGACGTTGACGCCCATTTCCTTCAGCACCGAAAGCATTTCGGAGCGAATGTCCTGTGCGCTGTCGATCGGCGGCACCGGGAAATAGCCACCCTTGACGCGCGGGCGGTGACCGAGGTTACCCATTTCGACGTCGGCGCTGGAATTGGTCGGTAGCTCGCTCGAGTCGACCTTGTAGCCGACCGAATACATATCGGTCGAAAACTTGACGTCGTCGAAAATGAAGAACTCAGCTTCCGGACCGAAGAAGACTTTGTCGCCAAGGCCGAGCGACATCATGTAGGCTTCGGCCTTTTTCGCGATCGAACGCGGATCGCGCTCATAGGGCTGGTTCGTCGAGGGCTCGAGGACGTCGCAGAAAATCGCAACCGTCGTCTGAGCGAAGAATGGATCGATGTGCGCCGATTCCGGATCGGGCATCAGCGTCATGTCCGAGGCTTCAATGGACTTCCAGCCCGCGATCGACGAGCCATCGAAAGCGTAGCCGTCGCTGAAAATAGAATCGTCGATACAGCTGACGTCCGCTGTCACGTGCTGCATCTTGCCTTTGGTATCCGTGAACCTGAAATCCACGAATTTTGCGTCTTTGTCCTTGATGAATTTCAGGACGTCACTTGCGTTCTTCATAGACATTCCCCTGTCTCGTAAGACGTTTTCAAAATGCGCGCGTACCGTGCCGGCCGATAGACCAAGTCATGGCGGCACGGAGCGAGATCCGTTTGTTAGATTGCGTCGCGGCCGGATTCCCCGGTGCGGATGCGGATGGCTTCTTCGATCGTCGAAATGAAAATCTTGCCGTCGCCGATGCGGCCAGTCTTGGCGGCCTTTTGAATGGCCTCGACGGCCTTGTCGAGCATATCGTCGCTCAACACGACCTCAATTTTCACTTTCGGTAGAAAATCGACGACGTATTCGGCGCCACGATAGAGTTCGGTGTGGCCCTTCTGGCGGCCAAAGCCCTTGGCCTCGATCACCGTAATGCCTTGCAAGCCGATTTCCTGTAGCGCTTCTTTCACTTCATCGAGCTTGAAGGGCTTTATGATCGCTTCAATCTTTTTCATTTTCGCCCCTTAGGATCTTGGACAGCATGTTGATCGCATCCCACGCCTGCCCGGTGGCCCAAAGGCTAGCAGGGGCCGTGCCACTCTTGGGTAAAACGAAAAAATATAGGTGCATCAGTGGCTTGGCGCGGCATCGCGAACCGGATGGCCGGCCGCGCTCGTCTTATACGCCTAAAAAGATCGCTGTCTGCCTGAATTTAAGGCGACAGAAGGCAACGTTCGCGGAACGCGGACGCCGTGGCGCGGTTCGGCGCAGCATCGAGGTCCGGGCATGAACGAACTCCTGACGACACAGCAAATGGCCGATGCCGACCGGTTGGCCGTCGAAAGCGGCGTATCCAGCCTCGAACTGATGGAGAATGCCGGCCGTACGGTGGCAGAGGTAACCCTCAAAACAGCGGCCGAACTGGTCCGTCCGAATGC